>JASJDW010000141.1 GCA_030064955.1 Crocosphaera sp. | reverse complement strand
AGATAGATTGATTCTACCTGTTGTGCTGATTCTGGGGTGGCAATAAAGCGTCCTTCATCAATGAGATAGGTCATGGTTTCAGCCCGCATACTGTTGCCTTCTTGTAGCACATAAACGTCTCCTGTGAGAACTAACCGTCGTTCTCGACTAAAATATTGAGCTTGTGCAGAGGTTCCTTGAATTTGTCGGGCAGGGTAGAAAAATTGTACGTTTCCTCTAGCTGTCACCACGCCAGTTTCTGAGTTGGCTTCTTGGATATCAGATCGAACCGTTAGGGGGCTATTCGGGGCTGGGGTTTGGGCATGTACGTTCCTCGGGATGGTTTTGAGGGTTAGAATGCCCATGATCACAGCTAAGGTGCAGCCTAGGGTTCCTAGAATGTTTTTGTTGAAAACAGCGGGAATGGAAAACATGGTCTAGATGATAAGCGATCGCTTTAAGTGTATTCTATTGCTTTAGTGTACTCAATCTTTTCTAGGGCGATCCGAGAACTGTCCAAGAATTTTTTAATTTTGTTTAAGAGGACGAGACAGCTTAAGACTTTGTTGCTTAAGGCTATTGTTTGTTTATACCGACCTAAATTACACTTTTTATTAATTATTTTTTAAATTCTCCTCAAATTCCCATAAAGCTTGACTACTGCCCACAATATTTGCTCTTTCTATTAACTTAGGCACTACTTCTGTGATCCTTATATTGGGAAAATTAAGACTAAAAGAGGATTTTTGATATTCTTTTTCTTGTAAAAGATAGATAGTTAGTTTACCTTGATGATAAACCCATAATTCAGGAACCTTTAACGCTTGATAAGCTGCAATTTCTGTTAATGAAGTCAAGTGAGATTCTATGGCTAAATCAGGAGGAGGATCTTGGGTCAAATCTAATCTATTTTTACCAATAACAGCTTGATAATTTTTAATATAAAAACACTCATCTGGTTCAATTCCTGCTTCCATGATCTGATTTTTAAACGTAGTTGAGCCTAACGCTTCCCATGATTTTTTTTGAATTTTCAGAATGATTTTAACGAGATCAGCAATTAAAATTTTAACTCGTTCATGTTCAGGTAAAGGGGACATAATTTCTAAACATTGTTGACTATAAGCTAACCTCACATTTCTTTTTTGCCCTAATTCTTCTAAAACCTGTTCAAATTCGAGCCAACTTAAATTAGAAATAGTAATCTTACTACCTAGATTAAGATGGATTTTATGAATGGGGGTTAATACTGTCATAATAATTAATCTTAATTTTTGTTGAGAACTTTAATTAAATCTTCGATTAATTTTTGCGTTCTTAGGTCAACGCCTTCTTTATTGAGGTGATAAGGAGTATCATACATCATATTGTTAGGTATTTTATATTTTTCTGGAGAACCCAGTAAAACAAAATCATTTTCAATTAATTTTTTTTCAATTTCAACAATTCCTTCTTTTCCATTTTCAAATGAAGCTTCTTGATAACCTGGAAATGTTAGATAAAGTTTAGCTCCTTTGTGAGCAACTTTTTCTTTAAAATCAACCATTTCTTGAATTAGCTTTTCATTAAAATCATTAGGTAATTTACCGAAAGGTTCAACTTTTTTCTCAGGGCGACTCCAATGTATATCCACATCGCCATATTCATTAAATGCTCTTCTTTCATAAACTCCAATTTTCTTACTTTGCTGGAAAAAATATTCAGTTGGTTTAAGTTTAGATAGGGCAAATTTAGGGAAATACGGTAGTATTTTCAGCCATTGTTCTCTGTTTAAATCATTTAAACTATCTCGATCAATATCAACAACAATTCTTAGGAGTTCGTTGCGTCCGTATGCTGCATCTCCATAAAACTGTTGATATTCTGGGGCAATAACCACAATATCCCCTGGTTGAATCTTATCTAATACATTATCCATCATGTATTTTAAACCAATTGCAGCATGAATGCCCGTATTAATTGGGTTTAAATCAAGTGTATCTTTAATCATTTGACTATTGATACCAAAACTTAAATTTGAGCCACCCACCATAATTAAACGAGGAGAAGGGGATTCTTCAAGGAGCTTATCTTTATCAATTTTAGCAAATAAAAGAGAGGTAGATGAGCGAGGAGTTGGAGGAAATATTGCTCCTACTAAAAAAATTAAAGTTAGGGGAATATATAAAAATACTGAACTTTTTAACAAAAAATTTTTAAGCATAATTTACCTTAAAATTGAAAATAAATAAAATCCTGTTCTTGACCAGCAAAAAATACAATCATATAAATAATACAATAATAATAAATCCATCGTAATACACGATTTTTGTTCATAAATAATTTTTCTATGGCATATTTATTTTCCCTTCCTAACCATTCAATTAACAAAAAATACGCCAGTAAAATCAAGAAAAAAACAGCTTCTTTTTTATTAGAAAAATCTGGAATACTGAAAAAAGAAATATTAAAAATTCCCTGAATATAACTTAAAGCATGGTTTAAATTATCAGCACGGAAAAAGATCCAAGCTAACATAGTCAAACTAAAGGTTACTACAATAGATAAAGCTTCTTTTAATGAAGGTAAATATTTTCCTTTAGCAACAACTTCGATATTTTGACGATTTTTTCTTAATAATAATAACGGTAAAAAATAGATAGCATTAATTGCTCCCCAAACAATAAAAGTCCAATTGGCACCGTGCCAAAAACCACTAACTAAAAATATTAAAAATGTATTCCTGACCTTCATCCAAGTCCCTCCACGACTACCCCCTAAAGGAATATAAACATAGTCTCGAAACCAAGTAGATAGAGAAATGTGCCACCGTCTCCAAAATTCAGCTACATCTCGTGAAAAATAGGGAAAGGCAAAATTTTGCATCAAGTCAAAGCCAAATAATTTGGCAACTCCAATCGCTATATCAGAATAGCCAGAAAAATCACCATAAATTTGAAAAGTAAAAAAGAAAGCCCCCAACAGTAACGTACTACCTGAATAATTTGAGGAATTATTAAAAATTTCATTGGCATAAATGGCACAATTATCCGCAATTACCATCTTTTTAAATAAACCCCAAAGTATTTGTCTTAACCCATCAACTGCTTGATGATAGTTAAACTTTCGTCGTCGATTAAATTGAGGTAAAAGATGGGCTGCACGTTCAATTGGACCTGCAACTAATTGTGGGAAAAAACTAACAAATGCGGAAAAAGCAATTAAGTCTTTGGCTGGTTTTATGTTTCTTCGATAAACATCAATGGAATAACTTAAGGTTTGGAAAGTATAAAAGCTAATTCCCACGGGTAGAATAATATTCAAGGAATTGGCCTGGATGTCTTTTCCTAGAAACGAAAAAACATTTGTTATATTTTCTAAGAAAAAATTGTAATATTTAAACAGTCCTAATATTCCTAAATTAACAATAATACTGGTAAACAGTAATACTTGTCTTGTTTTCGGTTTAACTTGAGGTTTTCCTAGTCCTAAACCGATGAAATAATCTGTAAGGGTACTGAAAATAATTAATCCGAGAAAACGATAATCCCACTGACCATAAAAAAAATAACTAGCTCCAACAATAAAGAGATTTTGAAGTCTTAAGCTTTTACGTTTTAACAACCAGTATAAAATAAATACTATAGGTAAAAAAATAGCAAAATCAATAGAATTGAATAGCATAAAAACATTATGTTTGTGAATAATTTTAAATTTAAAACCCTATTAAGCTTTCTAATTTGCTGGTATCCTACCATAAGTTTCCAAGTTTGTAATATATTTTTTCACTGAGAATCTGAATAGTGTCAAGTTCGAGAGCGGTTAAGCAAGTCTTCTACTTCTTCTTCAGTTAAGGGTTGAGCAAAAAAGTAACCCTGTCCTTGTTCACAGTCTAGCCATCGTAATTGGGCTAATTGTAACTCGGTTTCTACTCCTTCTGCAATGATATCCAATCCTAAAATATGGGCTAAACTAACAATGGCCCGTACAATTTCTGCATTTTCGTTATTGGGTTCCATACGCATGACAAAAGAGCGATCAATTTTTAAAGTATTAACAGGAAAGCGATGTAAATAACTTAAGGAAGAATACCCAGTTCCAAAATCATCTAAACAAATTTCAATTCCTCGTTCTTGTATTTGCAATAAAATCTCTGTTGCTGTTTGTAAATTTTCCATTAATAAGGTTTCTGTAATTTCTAGTTTTAAACTTTTATTGTCTAATTTAGTGTCTTTTAAGATTTCATCAATAGTATTAAGTAAGTTCGTACACTTTAATTGTTTACTGGATAAATTAACTGCCACTTTAAGATGGGAATAGTTAGGAAATTGTGTTTGCCATTTTTTCATTTGTTGGCAAGCTTCTTTTAAAGTCCATTCTCCTATGGGAATAATTAATCCTGTTTCTTCAGCGATGGGAATAAACTCAGCTGGAGAGATTAGGTTTTTATGGGGATGATGCCAACGAATTAAGGCTTCAAAGCCAGTTAATTGTCCAGTTTTTAAAGAGATAATTGGTTGATAATAAAGGCTAAACTCTTGTTTATTTATCCCTATTCTTAAATCTGTTTCTAACTGTAAACGACTAACTGCTCGTTCGTGCATTTTACGATCAAAAATGGCATAACAAGCTTTTCCATCAGCTTTAGCACGATACATAGCGGTATCTGCATCTCGCAAAATTTCTGTGGCTTTTTCATAGCCTGAACCACTTAAAGCAATGCCAATGCTAGTATTAATAAAGATATCTTGTTGATCTATAATAAAGGGTTTTGTTAGATCTAAATGGATACGTTTAGCAATTTTAATGGCATCTTTAATGTTTTCAATATCTTCTAATAAAATGGTGAATTCATCACCTCCTAATCTAGCTAATGTATCGTTACTGCGTAAACCATCTTGAAGTCGGTGAGCAATTTCTTGTAATAGTTTATCTCCGATAGAATGGCCTAAACTATCGTTAATAATTTTAAATTCATCTAGATCTAAAAAGAGAACAGTAAAGGTAAAGTTAGGGTGACGTTTTTGCCTTTCTATGGCGTGTTTAAGGCGATCCATAAATAAGATTCGGTTCGGTAAATTAGTCAAAGGATCGTGGGTTGCATTGTATTGTAACTGTTCTTCAGCTTGTTTTTGTTCAGTGATATCGCTATCAATCCCATCAATACGAATAATATTTCCTTTTTCGTCATAAACGCTGCGTATTCGACTGGATAACCAACGAATTTTACCATCGTTTCTAATAATACGATATTTATATTCTGTGTGACCTATTTCTTTGAGAATTTGTCGATGATTTTGAACTAATTGTTGATCATCATTATGAATTAATTCCAGCCATAAATTAGGATGATTATATAGTTCTTCTAAGGAAAAACCCAAGGTAATTTGAGCAGCAGGATTAATATAGATTAATCGGGAGAAATGAACATCAAAAGACCAAACCACATCTTGAATGGAGGTTAAAATACCCTCTAATCTTCGCTCACTTTCATATAAGGCTTGCTCCATTTTTTTCCGTTGGCTAATATCTGTAATCATGCCCAATAAACCCACATAATTTCCTTGATGATCGAACATCGGATTCGTAGAAACAATTGTCCATAATTCTCGACCATCACGACAACGGAACTTAAGATCATGGGTTTCACCCATGCTTTTACAATATTCTTGAATTTGTTTTTTAACTTTTGTATTATCTTCAAAATCAACAAAATCAAATAAGTTTTTACCAACCATTTCTTCTATTTTATAACCTAACATTTGAGCCATTTGTTGATTCACAAATGAGGTTTTATTATCTTGATCAAGCATCCAAATACCTTCTGTGGTTGTTTCGACAATTTGACGATATTTTTCTTCACTTTTTGATAAAGCTTCTTGGGCTTCATAATTTTCTGTAATATCTCTTAAGGAGACTAAATAAGCTGATTCTCCTTGCCAACTAATATTAGCGACACGCATTTGAGCAATAATTAATTTCCCTTGGGATTGTTGAATAAAAATTTCAGTGGGTTGATCGTTACCCAAGGGTAAACCTATGGGATGATCCATTAATTCAGTGGCAGAACGCCCAAAAAGTCTTACACCAGCTTCATTAATAAAACGAACGTTACCCTGTGTATTTACGACTAATAAACCATCAGAAATGGTGCTAATAATTCGACCTAATCTCTCTTCACTTTTTCTTAAGGCAACTTCGAGATCTTTCCATTCGGTTATGTCGCGGGCGATCGCATAAATCAATTTTTCTTGGACATCAGTTATAAAAGTCCAAGCTAACCAACGATAGGAACCATCGTGATAACCATAGCGATTTTCACAATGATGGGTTTGTTTGTCTTGGGTAAGGTTTTCAAGTTCTGCTAGAGTGGAAAGTTGATCGTCGGGATGGACAAATTCCAGAAAAGGTTTAGATTGTAATTCGGCTGCACAATGACCAAGAGTCTGAGTAAAAACCCTATTTATTCGTTTGAAATAACCATCAAACCCAATAACACAGCACATATCTAAGTTAAGTTCAAAAAAGCGATCGCTTTGAAGATCGATAATTTTGCTTATTTGTTGATTATTTAGGGTTAGTTGCAGTTGGGTAAGGTTTGTGCCAATTAATTGGGCAATAATTTCTAAAAAATTCGATTCTTGCGGACTATACTCCCGTTTTTGGCGACTGTAAACCCCTAAAATACCATAGGGTTTATTGGCACTGGGGATGATCACACTGATACCACTCATGACACCATGATCAGCTAAGAAGGAGTGAGGGAAAAAGGGGTTATGGTTAGTAAAATCTTCAATAATTAGGGTTTGACTTGTACTAAGGCTTTTTGTCAGTTGATAGCTGTACTTTAAGGGAATGGTAAGGGTTCCAATTTCTTCTTGATTCCAACCAATTCCTTCTATTAAATGTAATGTTTCTTCCTCCGTAACTTGTTTTAAAATAGCACAGTAGGGAAGATTAAGAGTACAAGTAATAATCTGAACAACTTCTCGTAAAAAAAGATTGATGTCTTGACATTGTAAAGCAATTTGAGATACTTTACCTATCGCTTTTTGTTGGGAAAGTTGTGCTTCGACAATCGGTTCCCATGGTTGGTTAGCTATTTTGCCTTGGTATCGAAGCTTGTTTTTCACTCGTAATAACTCCCCATTTCATTACTGTAAACTTGGATTCGCCATTATTGATAACTTTTGCCAACCTTGTTTAATTCTAATCAATTTTGGTAAACTTTTAAAGAGAATGCAAATAGTTAGTCATAATACCCTGAAATTAAACTGTTTTAATGTTACCTTAACGGTCAATTGCTCAATGAGATTTATGTACATATACCAGATCCAAGCATGGGGTTAAGTAACAATGGACATTGAGGGAATTAACTAAGTTCTATTTTTGATTTTTTTTGATTAAACTTTATTACAGTATAACTTGAATAATTAAGATTTTACTCTTTTTTATTTGAAATTGGCGATTTATTATTATTTTTATTTTTTGTATAGACCTAACTCTACTCTTAGAATTTTGATAAAAAAATGCTTAGATTGTTTCCAATATTTTTGCTAATTTTTTTACTATCTTTAGGCTTACGCCTATGGAATATAGGACAATTTAATACTCTAGTATTTGACGAAGTTTATTATGCTAAATTTGCCAATCATTATTTAACTAAAACGCCTTTTTTTAATTCTCATCCTCCTTTAACAGAGTATTTAATTGCTATAGGTATTTGGATTGGTTCTTGGTTTCCAGCTTCTCCTGAAATAACGAATGATTTGACAGGAGCTTGGCGTTCAACTATCAGTTATCGTTGGTTAAATGGGTTAACTGGTTCTTTTTTTCCTTTGATTATAGGGGCGATCGCTTATCAACTTACTCAACGTCGTTCTTATAGTATAATTATGACTTTACTCGGAAGTATGGAAGGATTATTTTTAGTTGAATCTCGTTATGCTTTGAATAATATTTATTTAGTTACGTTGGGTTTATTAGGTTATTTATTTTTTTTAGTATTTCTTAATCAGGAAAAGTATTTTTATTTAACCCTAAGTGGCATTTTTTTAGGGGCATCAGTAGCGATTAAATGGAATGGTTTAGGGTTTTTATTAGGAATTTATTTTCTAATTTTAATGGTTTACTTATCTGGAAGAGTTAATGGTTTATTTAAGGTTAAAAATTTAGGATTATTTGAAAGAATAAAATGGAGTAAATTGTCTTTACTATTATTCAATTTATTGCTCATTCCTCTTTTTACTTATAGTATTCTCTGGTTGCCCTATTTATTATTAAATCCTGAATATAGTTGGTGGGGAATCCATCAAAAGATCTGGTTTTTTCATCAAAGTATTGGTGATGGTTCAACGGTTCATCCCTATTGTTCTAAATGGTACAGTTGGTTAATTATGGCTAGACCAATTGCTTATTTTTATGAAATGAAAAATACACTATCAGGAACAATTATTTATGATGTTCATGCTATGGGAAATCCTATTTTGTGGTGGTTAGCAACGGCTTCAATTATTGTTTTTAGTCTTTTTATTGTTATTATTTTATTTAAAAAACAGTATCATTCTTATTTTTATGTTTTTATGTTTATCCTTATTAATTATTTAGCCAACTTATTACCTTGGATATTCGTCAGTCGTTGTACGTTTTTATATCATTATATGCCTTCTTATAGCTTTTCTTTATTAGGGATTGGTTTAATTATTGAACAGTGTTTAATCAGTCAATTTACTTTTAATCGTCGTCTAGGAATTATACTTTTGTTATTAATCAGTTCTGCTTTTGTTTATTGGTTGCCTATATATTTAGGACTTCCTTTATCTCCAAGGGAATTTAATCTAAGAATGTTGCCTAATTGGATTTAATTATGATAATGAATAATTAACAATCAAGGATCACTAATTATTCATTACTGAAGATTAGAATTATAATTCTAATCCACTGTCTTCAAAGAGTTTTACCAATTTTTCTCCCATTAGTTGTTCTTCTCTCAACATGACTAAACACTTTTTAGCAAACCAATCATCATTTTTAATTTTATCTCTTAAAAAGTCTTTCACATCGTCATCAGTAATCTCTTTTTCTTCATATAGTTTTTGGATTTCTTCTAAAGAACGATAGAGGATGGTATTTTTACCAAAAACCTCATCTTCATAGATAACTTCTCTACTCATCCATTCCCAGTCAACCCGTTGTATCCAAAGTTTTTCCCCTGAAAAAATAGAGTTAATATTAATAGTTAAATCATCCGTTACCCACCAATAGGTTTGGGGATCATCATACATATCTCCTGTGAGACTGTTAGCTAAAGTAACATGATTGCCTGAAAAGTTACGAATGTTAACGTTAGCATTTTCTGTGGTTCGATAGGCTAGTTTTAAACGTAAATAAAGCCCTTCTTTTTCATATTTATTTTTACGAGGAACCAGGTTAAAAAAGCTAACGGCTGCCCCTGCTTCATAAATTTCAATTAACCCTTGTTCTTTATCTAAATACCAGTTTGAACCATAAATCGCTGCATCAACGGCTGATGCTGTTCCTCTTTGTCCTAAAACATCCTTTTCTGTGGCAAAATAAGGGCGAGGCATTACGGTTTTTTTCACCCTGGGGAAAAATTCTCGTTTCGGTTCCATAACTTATCCTTGAAATCCCTAATTTAATTGCAAGTTATACTTGCCTGAAATTCAATTTTATCATTCTTAGGTACAGTGGCTATATTAAGTATTATTTTAGGGGAATTTAAAAAGATAAATGGCTGTTAATATTTAAGGCAAATTAATTGATATAATAATCAGATAAATAATTTTGATGATGATTTCTATGACTTCTTCAAACCCTACCACCGGGGCCGATGCTGTTGATGCTGCGATCGCAAAAGGACTTGATCTTGATGGTACCCCAATCCCCACTGCTAAGTTAGAATTGTACAATAATGTGATGGCTTTAGAAGCAGAACGACAACGGAGTGGTGTAACCAATACAATGCGTTCTCGTATTGTTAGAATTGGGGCTAAACATATACCCCAAGAAAAATTAAATCAAATGCTTATTGATGCAGATTTTGCTCCTCTAAAAGAAAAAGAAATTGCTTTTTATTATAAGAAATAATCCCTATAAGAAGAGGCGATCGCTAATATTACGATTCTCCTTGTAAAACTTTTGCGACTGTTAGCTGAGATTTTAAACTTAGCTGTGATAAGATTGGTGAAGCGATCGCTTCATTTTTTTCAAATACTGTTTCTTCATATAATCCTTCTACTAAGTTAAGTACAGTAATTTTTTCTTCTATTGGATCAACAATCCAATATTCAAGAATTCCTCTTGCTTGATATTGCGATCGCTTATAACGATAATCTCTATCTCTATTTTTTTTTCCTGGTGATACCACTTCTACAACTAACTGAGGGGGTGGCATATCTATTGTAACTGTTGAACGACTCGCCGATTGTAAGGCAATCACTAACTCCTCTGATAATATCATTAAATCAGGTAAACGTACTGTTGCTTTACTTCCTGTGACTACAATTTCTGTCCCAATTCTTAAACGATAATAGGGAATTCCTTGCATAGCAAAATAAGCAAATAAGAAGGAAGCGATACGAAGATTTAAGTCACTTTCAGGAGGCATAATTAA
>JASJDW010000140.1 GCA_030064955.1 Crocosphaera sp. | reverse complement strand
CCTAAAGAAATAATAACAACGAATTTTGTAGGGTGGGCAAGGTTTCCAAGGATGAAGTTAGTTTAGATAAGTCTTTAACTTGCCCACCCTACCGTCTTAAGATTCTATTTATAAACAGTCTCTTAGAGATTTATTTCAATTACCCATAAACTGGAGAACTTTTCCCACTCTACAAAACCCTTTGTAAAATCAGTTAAATGGATCTTTTATAATAAATATAGTTATAGAACACTAGCATTACTGATTATGATAAAACAAAGTAAAAATCCTTTTAACAAATCCCAGCTTATTTTTAGCTTACTATTGACAATATTAGGTCTATTTTCTGCTAAAGTACCCGTTCAAGCTGCGGAAAGAGTTGTCTTGAAATATAGTATTTTACGGGAATCTGTCTCCGTTGAAGAATTAAGTCAATTAGCTAATACAGGAGAAGCCTCAAGATCCCTCAAATCTTATCTTAAATTAGCCAATAAAGAGCCAGAAGAATTAAGAGCATTATTAAACAATAATGTGGACGTTGATCCTGTTTTCTTATCAAAAGTTCTCAATAGTTTTGCAGGAAATATGGTCTTAGATCCCGTTGGTGAAGTCATTCATACCCCCTCAAAACGGGCTAACAGAGAATCCTTGAGAGGGGCTTTAGTTACTTCGGCTTTATCAGATAAAAATATAAGATTAATTGAAATACTTGAAAACTATCCTACCGAAGAAATTCATGTAGACGGCGATCGCCTAGCAGAAATTTATCAGAATATTGAAGGATTTGTCAGCAACGTTCCTCGTCTTCCCTTTTAGTGATAGGGAGGGTGGGGAGTGATAGGGTAACGGGGTGACGGGGTGAGAAGGTGATCTTGAGTGTGGGAAGGGTGGGGAGTGTGGGAAGACTAGGAAGAATATTAATATATATCTTATATCTTGCTCCCTTGTCTCCCCATCTCCCCTATCTCCCAGTCCCCCATCTCCGTTATCTCTAATGGAGACCTTGCCAATATGAAGATTTCCTTTAGAATTGGTACAGTTTCTTGATATATTGAACCTCAATTATCCTTGGATCTCCTGACTCCTTCTTCAAAGATAACCATGACTCAAAGCTTAGAAAAATCTTTAACCATCCCCACCACCCTAATAGAATTATTACGTCTGAGGGCTCAGCAAACCCCCAACGGTCATGCCTATACTTTTTTAATAGACGGAAAACGAGAAACACCACCCCTAACCTACGGAGAACTAGATCGACAAGCTAAAGCGATCGCTACTTTACTACAAAAATATCAAGCCAGAGGGGAAAGGGCATTATTGTTATATCCCCAAGGGTTAGAGGTGATCGCAGCCTTTTGTGGCTGTTTATATGCGGGTGTTATTGCCATTCCCGTCCCTCCACCGGAGTCAGGAAGATTAAAACGGACTTTACCCCGTTTACGAGCTATTGTTAAGGATGCAAATGCTACCTTTGCGTTAACCACAGAAGCTATTTTATCCCTTGTAGAAGAGGTTAAAGGGGAATTTCCTGAATTTGACCAAATGAAGTGGATCGACACCGCTACAGTAGATTTATCGTTGGCTGAGGGTTGGGAAGATCCCCAGGTAGATAAAGATGAATTGGCTTACTTACAATATACTTCTGGGTCGACTTCTACCCCCAAAGGTGTCATGCTATCTCACTTCAATTTAATGCACCATGCCCACTATTTACAACGGGCTTGTGGCTACGATGAAAAGAGTATTACTCATACATGGATGCCCTATTTTCATGATTATGGCTTAGTGGAAGGGATAACGGTTCCTCTGTACAATGGAACTCCTTGTTATTTAATGTCCCCTTTTTCCTTTATTAAGCGTCCCATTCAATGGTTAAAGAACATCACAAAGTACAAAGTCACCCATTCTCAAGCCCCCAACTTCGCTTATGATCTTTGTTTACGTCGCTTAAGAAGCAAAGATATCCCACAACTGGATCTAAGTAGCTGGGAAGCAGCCGGAAACGCAGCAGAACCCATTAACCCCAGGGTAATGATGAATTTTGTGGAAACCTTTTCCCCTTGTGGGTTTCGCTGGGAAACTTTTGCCCCTGCTTATGGGTTAGCAGAATATACCTTACTGGTATCTACTAAACCCAAAGGAACCCATCCCGTATTTGCTTGTTTAGATGCTTCTGCCTTGGAACAGGATAAAATTGTTGAAGCTGATCCCCAACAGGAAAAGGGAACCCGTGTTATGGCGAGTTGTGGACGGTTGGTGTGTGAGACAAACGTTGCGATCGTTAACCCTGATACGTTGACCCGTTGCGCGGAGGATGAAGTGGGAGAAATTTGGGTATCTGACCCCAGTATGGCCCAAGGTTATTGGCAACGAAAAGAAGCCACAGAAGAGACGTTTCAAGCTTATACCAAGGATACTCAAGAGGGGCCGTTTTTAAGAACAGGAGATTTAGGGTTTTTAAAAGACGGAGAACTCTACATTACGGGACGGATGAAAGATTTAATTATTATCCGAGGAACCAATCATTATCCTCAAGATCTTGAATGGACTGTACAACATCTTAACCCTGTTTTTCGATCTGACTATGGGGCTGCTTTTTCCGTTGAAGTAGAGGGAGAAGAACAATTAGTCATTGTTCAAGAGTTAGAAAGAAGAAGCGGAGAGTTAGAATTTGAGCAATTACTGGGAGATATTCGCCAAGAAATTGCAGAAGAACACGAAATCCAAACCTATGCTATTGTTTTAGCTAAATCAGGAACGGTGTTAAAAACCGCCAGTGGTAAAATTCAGCGTCGGGCCTGTCGTCAAAACTTCTTGAATGGAACGATTGATATTGCTGCTGTTTGGAGTGAGAATGCGGAAACTATGAACAAGTTTTCTGCTGGTTTGTAACCTGAAACTTATTCTAAAACCGTTGATTTATGTAGAATGTACTGAATGCGATCGCCTTTGTTAAATCAAGGCGATCGCTATTCTTAAAAAAGTTAACAATAATTGTGTTAGTAAACAAAATGATTAATGTTAGATAATAAGATTATTGAATGGGTTACATTATTACGATTTTCGCAGACTAAGGTAATAATTCGTCTAGAGTGTAAGGACATTGATCTGGTAAATTAATACCGTATTCTAAGGAAACTAAACTGACAGCATCTTGATAGATTTCTTCGAGATCATTTTGAAGTTTAGGTTTCATACTGGGTGAAATCTTGCGTTTTATCCCAATCTTAAAAGCTTGTATTTTAACTTGCCATTTTTTATAACATTCTTCTAAGGGAGTATAGTCGATTTTGAGACGATGTTCAATTTGTCTCATCAGAAGACTAGATACAGCATTATAATCACTACGTCCCAAAGATTCAATTTCCTCAATAATATTTTCCCAGTCTAAATTATCTAAATTTCGTTCTCTTAAAGCTGTTACTTGTTCTATAGTCCATTGATAGTAATCTTTTTCATAAATTTCTGTCTTTTTCACTGGGTTCATGGGTTAAACTCCCGTCAAATGTGTTCTAATATTAATTTTAGCGTTATAATTTTTCTGGGTTAGAATCTTATATTATGTTACCGTAAAATCAATAGAGTTATAATAGAATAGGTTCATAAGTTAAACCCAGAATCACTTAGGCATATTATCAGTGTAAATTAATTGTTAGCGATGAAAAAAAATTCAAACAATCAAAATGCTAATCTTCTTGTATCAAAAGAGGAAGCATCACAACAGATTCAAATTGTTTCTCATGACACTTTCCTAACAACGCTACAAGCTGCGGAATTTCTGAATGTTTCAGAACCCTACTTAGTGAAACTCCTAGAAAATGATGAACTTCCTTTCACTAAAATTGGCAACTGTAGAAAAGTATTAGTAAAAGATTTACTCACATACAAAGAACAAAGAGATGCAAAACGCCGTCAAATTATTCGTGAATTTTCAGCCAGCATTTACGAAGATGGATTAGATGAGTTAGATTATGAATCAGTTAGTCAAATCATTAATGAAGATTAATTCCTTTCATCTTGCAATTAATAACCATGATTCTAAGTTAGGTTCCAAATTTTTCTCTAAAGGCAAATGTTGCTGCAAATACTGTTTCTACTTCCTTCATTCGGATAAATCGGTAAGCGCTTAATATTAGCCATGCTGAAGCAACATAAATAATCTCAACTAATAACAAGGTTACTGATAATTCCTTAAAAGAAAATATTTGTTGAGTTATTACAAATTTAATTAGTATAGACAAAATAATGAAAAAAGAAATAAAAATACCGTAAAACATACTAGCAAGATATCTATTAAGTGCTTCTGCTGCATAACATTCTTTTGCTAAAGTCTCATTGACGGAGATTAAAATTACTTTACAAAAATTAAAAAAAGATTTCTCTCTCTTTTCATTATTGTTTTGTGATCCCCAAGTAGAATTATAAAAATTTTGTGCTTCAGGATAGTCTTTGGCGCACCTAGTTTTTAGGTAGTTAAGATAGGGGAAACTTCCTAAGTGTCGACGATATTTTTTTAATTTAACAAAAGGAAACTCCTGACCAGTTCCAAGATATCCTATACGTTTTAAGCACCAACCCGATAATTTGTCCACAATATCACATTTTATTAATCTAAGTATAGCACCAAATAAATAACCAAGACATACAAGCAAAAGGAAAACGATAACAGATAATGAGGCTCCACTGTTTTTTAGGAATTGATAAACATCAACTTTATTACATGGTATATTCCAAACAATAAAATAGACACCAATAATTAGATTAAATAATAAAAATGTGCCGGGAATTAGCATTGACAATATGCTTTCAGATTTTCCAATATTTGGTAGTTGCATAATTTCATTCTCCTCATTCTGTTTTTACTTTTCTGTAAGTTCAACATTTTTAACCCCAATTCCCACTTAAAATTATAACTTGGTCACTTTCTATCCATTTCGGTCAATTAATTAAACTTTACATAGAGCTAGTTCTATTAGAATCTAATTTTAGCTAACTCAAACTTTAAAATTTTTTAATGTGTGCTGATGTTAATTTGAGTGTCATAATTACCCTAGTTTAAAATTCGATCATAATTCTGTAATTAAATGAAGCAATTCTTATTTTTTACACATTTTTCACATATAGCTTTTCATTGTTTAAACTTGCCTCTGATATGTCAACGGTTGTAAAAGCAACAGCATCTTGATGATCTTGATCCTTTAAAATACTTTCAAGAGTGCTAGGTTTAGGAATAACATCACCATCCGCTATCATTAAATCAATATGACCTGTTAAGGCTTCTGTTGCCATTATTTTTGCTTCTTCAACACTCTCTCCAGCACTGATACAGCCAGGAAAGTCATAAAATTGCACACCATAATCACTGTCATTATCCTTGTGAATTGTTGCAATATAAGTAATCATGTTGACTTATTTAACGTAAGAAAGTGTTAAAAAAGAAATAGGTAAGGTGGGCATTGCCCACCCTACTAGTTTATTATGTAGCCAAAAACCTAATTTCTGACTTCTGACTTCATTACTCGTTTCCTTCTATGGGTGCAAACCCTTGACGTTGAATATTCTCGCTAATATGACGAGGTTCGAGGAACTGTAATAAGTAGTCAGGGCCTCCCGCTTTGGAACCCACACCAGATAACTTGAACCCACCAAAAGGTTGACGGGAAACGATCGCCCCTGTTATCGTCCGATTGATGTACAAGTTACCCACTTCAAACTCTTTTTGCGCCTGTTCAATATGTTCGGGACTGCGGGAATATAACCCTCCTGTTAAAGCATAGTCGGTTCCATTGGCAACTGCTAACGCTTCATCAAAGTTCTTAACTCGCATTACGGCAACCACCGGACCAAATATCTCTTCTTGGGCGATGGTATGGTCAGGTAAGACATCCCCAAAGATGGTCGGACCCACATAAAAACCGTTGTCAGGGGCTTCCATTTGCAAGGCGAGGGTAGATTCTTGTTTTGCGGTTTCAATGTACTCTAGAATGCGTTTTTGTGCCGTTGCGTCGATCACAGGACCCACTTGGGTAGAGGGTTCATCCGTTGGCCCTACATTGAGGGACTTGGTGGCTTCTACAAACCGTTCTAAGAAAGCGTCGTAAACGGGGTCTAAAACAATGATACGGGAGGCTGCGGAACATTTTTGACCGGTATACCCAAAAGCAGAAAATACGGCCCCTGCAACCGCTTGATCGAGGTCTGAACTTTCATCCACAATAATAGCGTTTTTGCCTCCCATCTCTGCAATCACTCGCTTGAGATGTTTTTGTCCGGGTTGTAAGATAGCTGCATCCGCATAGATACGACATCCTACTTCCCTCGACCCGGTAAAGGCGATCAAATGTACGTCAGGATGGTTGACCATATACGCCCCTACTTGAGACCCTTTTCCGGGAACCAGTTGAAATACTCCTTTAGGAATACCAGCATCCACCAATATTTCAGCAATTTTGGCAGCGATAACGGTAGATGTTTCGGCTGGCTTTAGTAAAGTACAGTTTCCTGTCACTAACGCTGCCACTGTCATTCCTGTGGCAATAGCAAAAGGAAAGTTCCACGGGGAAATAACTAAAGCGATCCCTCTGGGTTGATAATGATAACGGTTGGTTTCTCCAGCTACATCGTAGTTATAACCGTTGTCTAACCGTTCCATTTCATCAGCGTAATAACGACAAAAGTCGATCGCTTCGGATACTTCTGCATCTGCTTGTTGCAATATTTTACCCACTTCTACACAGATCCAAGCTGATAACTCATGACGGCGTTCTTCCATCAAATCGCCAGCTTTCCGTAGTATTCTGGCTCTTTCTGTAGCGGGTGTTTTTTTCCACCCTATAAATGCGTCTTTAGCTGCGTTTAATGCTTGTTCTGCCTGTTCAATGGAAATTAAACCAATTTGTCCCACAACTTCAGAAGATTTAGATGGGTTCACAGAATCGATAATGACATCAGTTTGGACATATTCCCCATTAATTAACGGTAAATAGGTTTTACCGAGACTATCTTTAACTTTAGCTAAAGCTTGCTGTGCTTTTTCTCGTAATACTTCCCTAGAATAATCGGTATCAGCAGCATTGACAAATTTTTCTTTTTGTGACATGCGTTCTATCCTTTCCGAAACTGTTGGGGGTGCGATCAATTCTTCGATGGGTCTTTCTTCTAAATTTTGGCGTAAAAAGGAACTATTAGCCGTATTTTCCAATAAACGACGGATTAAATAGGCCATTCCTGGTAATAAGTTACCATAAGGCGCATAGACTCGTACACGATGCCCTGTTTTTACTAATGCTTTAGCTAACTGATCTCCCATCCCATACAATACCTGCATCTCAAAAGCGCGAGAAGGGACGTTTAAGGTTTCAGCAATAGCGATCGCCTTTGCTTGCGATCGCACGTTATGGGAACCAATAGCAGCGTATAAATATTGATGATTTTCCAGCAATAACTGGGTCATCTCTTCATAATTAACATCTGTTGCTGCTTTTTGGTTATATACCGGTTGTGGCCAATGATTTTGCTCAGATGTAATGGTTTCTTGATCCCAGTACGCTCCTTTTACTAATCTTATAGTAATCGGGTTTCCTCGTTGTTTAGCCCAAGCAATGAGATCGTGTAAGTCTTGTTTTGAGTCTCTCAAATATGCTTGCAGAGTGACACCAATATCGCTACGGTTGCGAAACTCCTCTTCTAACAATAATTCCTTGAGGATGGATAGGGTAAGATCCTTGTAAACATATTGTTCCATATCGAAATGGATAGCAACCCCTAACTCCTGGGCCCGACGGAGGAGGATACGAATGCGATCGCAAACTTTTTCTTTACTTCCTTGGGGATCGATAGGATCAAACTGAGAATAAAAAGCAGTTAATTTAACCGATACTTGAACCTTCGATAAGTTTTCATCTCCCGCTTGGTCTATTTGCCCTACATTTGACCATTTTTTTGACTCTGTAGCCAATTTTTCCATTAAATCAAGATAACTATCAAGATAAGCTTTCGCCTCACTTTCCGTTATAACTGCTTCCCCTAATAAGTCAATAGTAAACCCCATCTTCTCTTTTCTAAGACGTTCAACAGTTTTAATGACTTGAGGAATCGTTTCACCAGAAATATACTTGAATGCTAAGGTTTGCACCGCTTTACTGATGGTTTCTGCTGCTATCTTTGCTGGAAGAGAATTATAATCAGTGAAGTTGAGAATACCTTTCAATGCGCTAGGTAATTCTACGGATTCATCCCCTAAATATTGTTGCAAATGATGAGCAATTTCTGCATTGCTTTGTAAAGCGGGTAATGTGTCGATAAAATGGAACAATTGAACCCGTAAACCAGGGTTAGCCATAGCAAAGTCTAATAATTTATCATCCCAACGCATTTGGTCGCCGATTTTCGACCATAAGGAGCGTTTTTCACGAGTTTGGGCGATTAATTCCTTAGCTATTTCCTGGGTTCGTTCTTCATAGGTTTTAGAATCTAGTTGTACTACCAAAATTTAATACTCTCCTATCATAGTGTGTGAGGCGCGTGGTAATTTTTAAGGGTAATGTTAAGTAAAAGTCTCTAATTTTACTTTCTTCTTTGATTTTACCTTAGAGAGTACCCTCAATACATAGTAAGAATAATAACCGTGATGAAAAAAGGGAGGCTTAATGCCTCCCCAATTGGTGGTAAGTAAAGCAAAAATATCTTAAACTAAAGCTAAGTCAATTAAATAAAATAAATTAATCAAGGTTATTGATAAAAAGAATGATGTCAAAAATATTAGGATTAACTGTTATTAGCTTTCTCAGTGTTCAAAGTGCTATGATGATCACTCCCGTAGCCAATGCACAACAACCGTTATATTTAGCTTATCCTCCTAACAACCATAAAACCACTGCTGGGCAAATTTTCTTAATTGGAACCGCTTCCCCTCAAGGAGAAGTGACTGTTAACGGACAAAAAATACAACGGAGTAACCAGGGACATTTTGCCCCATCTTTTCCCTTAAAATTAGGGGTTAATCGCTTTGTTTTACGTCATAATAATAAGACGATTACTCTAACCGTTACCCGTAATGCTATTACTCCTAATATCCCCACAGGAGGAGGGTTTGCTGAAAATTCTTTGAGTCCGAATCGAGCCATTTCTGTGTTACCTAATACCCCTGTTTGTTTTAGTGCGATCGCTTCTCCTAATGCTAACGTTTCTGTTAATATTGGCAATCAAACCATTAATCTATTACCCAAATCTGAATTAGTTAAACTCCCTCCTAATTCCGCTATTTTAGTTGATTCTAATGAACCGATTATTAACTCAATTAGCAACTATCAAGGCTGTACAAAATTTGAGAGAATCGGTAACTTGGGAACCCCTAATTTTCAACTAACACTAAATAATAAAACGATTGCACAAAGAGGAAAAGGAAACGTCAATATTCTCAACCCGAATCAATTAAAAATTGTAGAAATTATAGTGGATGCGGGTGTTGCCAGAACCGGTCCGAGTACCAATTATTCTCGCTTAACTCCTCTACCGAAAGGAACTATTGTATCAGTTATTGGTCAAGAAGGAGACTGGTTACAACTTGATTATGGTGCCTGGATCAAGGCAGCCGAAACAAGAATTATCCCTAATTTATCCTCAGCAAAAGCAACCATTAAAAGTGCTAAGTTTGAAAAGAATAGTCAAGAAACTAAAGTTATTTTTCCCCTGACTTTACCTGTTCCTGTTTCTATTAATCAAATGGGAAATAAAGTGACGTTAACCTTATATAATACCACCGCCGAAACCGATACCATTCGTTTAGAGTATGAACCCTTAATTAAAAGTTTTTATTGGCAACAAGTCAGTCCTAATAAAATTGAATATTACTTTGAATTAAACTCAGAACAACAGTGGGGTTATGATCTCAACTATCAAGGTACAAACTTAATTTTCACCCTACGTCATCCTCCTAAAATTGAGAGTCAAAATAATCAGCCTTTAAAAAATGTTAAAATTTTGTTAGATCCTGGTCATGGAGGGGATGAATGGGGAGCCAAAGGACCCAATGGTTATCCCGAAAAGTCCGTTAATTTGATTGTTTCTAAGTTATTAAAACAAGAATTATTGAAGCGTGGTGCAACAGTTTATATGACCAGAGAAAGCGATAAAAATGTTTCTTTGCAAGACCGTGTTAAGATGATTGATGAGGTTAAACCAGCCGTTGCTTTATCGATTCATTATAATGCTTTACCTGACAACGGAGATGCTATTAATACCGCAGGAATTGGAATGTTTTGGTATCATCCCCAAGCAGAAGATTTATCTAAATTTTTACATGATTATTTAGTAGAAAAAGCAAACCGTCCCTCCTATGGAGTCTTTTGGAATAACTTAGCCTTAACCCGTCCCCATACCACCCCTTCTGTACTCTTAGAATTAGGCTTTATGATCAATCCCACAGAATTTGAATGGTTAACGGATGGACAACAACAGAAAAATTTAGCAGCTACTTTAGCCAATGGCATTACTGAATGGTTTAGTCAAAAACAATAAAATTTAGAAGGTAGAATGTAGAATGTAGAATTAAATCAATCGTCTTAGTTCTGTATTCTACATTCTTGATAGCTGATAACTGAATTTCTAGTAAAGTTGATATA
>JASJDW010000139.1 GCA_030064955.1 Crocosphaera sp. | reverse complement strand
GTTCACCCAGTCAGGGTAACACCGACAAAATAAGGATATGTCATATTTGACTATATTTTTATGAACTATAGTTAAGCAACTTTTACTAATACTTTTTCTCCCCTTCGTTTCACAGGATAAGCTTCTAGAAATATTCCTGGAGATGTGAGACACTCCCCAGTTTCTAAACGATACTTAAACCCATGATGTAAACAGCTTAAAACACCGTTTTCTACTTCTCCAGTATCCAATGGCATTGCTAAGTGCATACAACTGTTACGATAACCTTTAACTATCTCATTATTTCTCACTAAAATTAGCTTTAACCCTTCAATTTCTAAAGGTAAAATTCCCCCATTGGGAATTTCATCAATTCTTGCTAAAGCAACCCAACCAGAATCTTGAGATGTGGCAAAAGGACTCTCAATTTTTTCCCCTGTATAAGTTACCGTATGATTAACAGAGATAACTTTTGTAATTTCAGGACAGTAGGTTTTTATAGCTTGTTCTATTCCTTGTTTCATGGTTAACGTAGAAGCGGGACAATTACTACAAGTTCCTACTAATTTAACTTCTACAGTATCTGGTAATTTAATAGCTACTAATTCCACATCGCCGTGATGACTTTTTAACCCTGGACGTACAGTTTCTAACGCTTGTTCGATGCGTTGTTCTAGGGGAGGTGTGGGGGGTTTAATTAAGTTATGATACCGTAAAAGCCCATAAACTAATTCATCTTTTACTGCTTCACGTAGTGCAGGAAAAGCCTCTTTTTTAACTGTTTTAATGAGATGAGTTAAAGCTTCTTTATGCAAGGTTTCAATGGCTTCTTTTAATCGTTCAACTACAACCTTTTGATTATTATCCCATTGACTGACAATTTGTTCGTAACGGGTAATTTCTGAAATTAATTGTTCTAAGTTTTGTGTTCTTTCTGTCGTTAATTCTTTCATTCTTTATATTTTAATTACTATAGACTATAGACGGTTAGAAGTAGGGTAGGCAAAGTGAAAAAATATTATCAGATAATTAGGAAAGTATCCTAAGTTTGCCCACCTAAGAGACTGCTTATCAACAAAATCTTACGAGGGTAAGGTGAGCAAATTAGAGATTTATCTTAACCAGTTATAATGTAGAAAACTTTGCCCACCTTACAAAATTGGTTGTTAATTTTCCTTTAACAAACAGCCTCTAAAAATTATTCGTTACTTACTGCATTTTCACATCTTTCAGTAAAAATGGCATCATCATGCCTGTAACAAGACTAGAAATGGTAATCACAAAAGCAAGATTGAATCCCATTTCACCCAGTCCAACTAATAATAAAGAACCGATCAAAATCCCTAGAGTTAATTGACGATAAAAATAACCAGGGTTACGGAATAATTTTCCTTTAAAAAATAACTTTGCTGAATACCAAGCTAAATCTAACATAATCAAAAACTCCTAAACTAATTTGAGAACAACTAAACCAATAGCAGCCACAGGAATCACTCCCGCTGGACCAAATAAACTGCCTAAAATAGCAGCTAGTTCATAACCTAAATCCTTTCCTGCTAAAATAATCCCACCAATGGCACCAGCAATCATGGAAATAACAGCAGCAAACAACAACCAAAAAATCCCTGTAATTAAGGTAATTTCTCCAGTCATTAAATTACTAAAAAATACTTGAATGCTTGGGTTACTACTTACATATCCAATTAAATCACTCATAGAGAACAGTCTCCTAAAATTAACGAAAGTACAAACTTTTTTTCTCAATATTCTGTAATATTATTGAGACAATGCAGATAATTCTTTCTCAATATCTTCTAGCATTTCTGTGACAATATTCACCCGTTCCCATTGTCCGTAGTCCCTGAATATTTCTTTTGCTTCTTGATAGTAAGCTTGACACTGTTTTAAATTATTGGGGTTGCCTACTTCTGGGTGTTCCATATCATCAGGTAAGTTAAACAAAACATTGGCTTTATTGGCAATGGTATTGGCGTATTCTATGGGGGTATCTTGTTGGGTTCTTACCTTCAACGCCTCATCATAAGCTGCTAACGCCTTCAAATTATTTTCAATGGGATGGGATGTATTAAGATACTGTAGTGCGTTGGCTAAATTGTTTTGTAGCATGGCATATTCACTAGGATGATCGATTAATGTCACCCACTTCAATGCTGCTTCAAAAGACTGTACTGCCATCCCTTGACGCATTTTTTCCTTATCCGGACTCAAAGGTAGAGATAAATAAGCGATCGCAATGTTATTCTGTATAATGGCAAATTCTTGGGGATAACTCTCCCCCGTGAATACCTTAGCTGCTTTTTGATACGCTTGAATCGCTTCTTGCATGGTAGCCTGGTGGAAGTTAACTAACCCCTGCAACACAACCCCTAAGTTCATCTGAGTTTCCGCTACTTCTTCAGGGGAAGCGTGTTCTTCTAAAATGGGTAACGCTGTTTCATAAGCTGTTTTGGCTTCTAATAGTAATTCTGATCCCTCACTGGGAATGGTTCGTAAGGCGGTTCCCATCCCTGATAAACATCTCGCTTTTAATAAAGGCATTTCAGGGGTAGATAATTCTAACCCTCTGCGGTAAAGTAAAACAGCATCTTCAACTTGTTGACTCGTTTTTGGCTTATTTTGTAATCCTGCGGCCATTTCTAGCAACATTTCCACTTTTTCTGTAGTAGTGGCGGTTTCAGACTCGATCGCAGTTAAGGCAGCCTTTACATTGGCATCACTAATGGTGGGTGTCACGGCATTAACTAGGTAAATAAGTGTTCACTAAAACAGGGAACAAACCCTTTAATATTGGTTTATTCATTAAAGAGTTTTCAGGTTGTTACCACTGTTTGACTGTTGTTGAAATTAAACCCTCTGAAAGATAATCAGGTGACAAAAAAATTATTGGTGTTTCTTGACATTTAGCCAAGCTCATCCACATATTTCTATGGTGATGAGATACTCACTCTATTTAATCAATGACTTTCTAGATTGTTTCTATTTCTTGCTATTTTTTTAAGATTAGTGTAAGATTTTGTCGCTTTACTTACCACCAATGAGGGGGGCATTTTGCCCCCCTCATTGGTGGTTACTCGTTCCTATCTCTAGGATAGGCTGTGATCAGTTCCTTGTTCATGGGAATCAAGAAGGAGCCTTTTTTAATACTTACTATAATGGAAAATAGGATTAAAGAACAACAGTTAGACTTATTTGCTGACCGGACTTCTACTCAAACTTTTCAGAGTAACCAATTAAGGCTTTGGTTTTCATCAATGGCTTATGTTATCTTAAATGCTTTACATCGAACTCAGGTGGATAAGGTAAGAAAGGCAGTTGATGGGTTTCCTGTAACTGAGTGGGTAGACACCGCAAATAATGGTAAACAGAAACGTCATCGTAGTTTACAGCAGTTTCAATCATATTTTGGCTTATCCCGTCGTATTGAGCAATCAGGGGATAAAGAAAAACTAAAATGGTTCAACTCCCGTATGATGCGATCACATTTCTATATCTGGTGTATGACTCGTATTTGTCCGTCACCTCCCCGTCGCCTTGATACGGAAATAGGCGACAAATTGGGGGCAAAATGGGACACGATGAAAGGGATAAAGAAAACTAAGATTAAACAGACGAAAAAAGCCAAGGGCAAAGATGCTATAATTCGCTTATGTTTTTACGCCACTCGGTTACTATTTAACGAACTAAAACACACCATTGTTTTTTAAGACAAAAATGTTAACCCCTCATTTTTTCATGAGGGGTTTAAAATTGTTCTAAGTTTGGTTTAGAGAGATTATGCAGAAAGTTTTGAAATTAGCTCCTTGGGCGATCGCAGTAACGGCTGCTTGGTCGTTAGGGTTTGTTTATAATGTCTATTATGGCGGTGAATTAAGCTGGTTACGGGGGATGTATTTTGAAAAGATGTCCCTAGCAGCGCAAGTGAAAGACTCTCCTCGATTAATCATTTTAGGGGGTTCTGGGGCCCATCATTCCCTTGACTCCGATGTTTTATCGCAAAAGCTAGGTATTCCCGTCCTGAATATGGGGTTAGATGGTCCGGTGGGTTTAAATGTTATCTTACCCAGTATTCTTGAAGCCGTGCGTCCGGGAGATATGGTTCTTTTAATTCCTGAAGACCTTATTTTATTGGATGAAGATGGTTTATTAGAACGTTCGGCCCCATTTGGGGTTGCCATTGGAAAACCTGGACTGGGTGGGGTTCCCCTTCAACAGTTAGCAGAAACCATTTGGATACAGGGAGTTCCTAGTCTTAGACCTATCACAAAATCTGCGGTAGATTTAATAGAAAAAGGCCGTTTTACTGGTTACTATTCTGACCCATTAACCGAAAAAGGTGATCCTACTACCGTTAAATATCGTCAAGCAAAATGGTGGCAATGGAAAATTAATAAATCCATTTCTCCCCATGCTGTTAAACGCATTAAACAGTTTCGTCAAGAAGTAGAAGCAAAAGATGCTACGTTAATTTTATCTTTGCCTTGGGTTTATGCTAGTCACGATGAGAAAACCCTAGCCAATATGGAGGATATAACGAAAAAATTGAGCAAAATTGCTCCCCTTGTATATGATAAAAATGATTATAATCTCAAGACAGATTCTAGTTTATTTGCTGATACCCATCACCACTTAGTTTTTGAAGCCAGAAAATTAAGATCGGAACAATTAGCCGAACAATTAAAACCTGTTATCAATACAGTGAATAATGAACAGTAATTTTAAAAAATTGACGATTTTATAATAAAAATTAATTACCAAAAATGAATCAAGAAAAGTTATCAAAATTAACTAATATTTTTGCCTTAGATTTGCGATCGCTTGCCGTTTTTCGCATCGGTTTAGCTTTAGTAGTTATGGCTGATTTATTCAGCCGTTTTAGGTCAGTTTCTGCTCATTATACAGATCAAGGGGTACTTCCTAGAGAAGCTTTACATTCTAATTTATTTGCTTCATTTATCCCCCTTCAATCGGCACCTAATTCCCTACTTCATCCTTGGTATTGGTCGTTTAATTTACTGAATGGCAGCTTATGGTTTCAAATTTTTCTATTTATAATTGGGTTTATTCTTTGTTTATTTTTATTGTTGGGTTATCGTACAAGACTAGCCGTTATTGCCGTTTGGGCATTAAATATTTCCTTACAAAATCGTAATCCTGCCTTGATTTTTGCAGGGGATGATGTGTTAAGGGCAATGCTTTTTTGGTCTATGTTCTTACCTTTGGGTTGTGCTTATTCTCTGGATAGTGCCTTCAATTCTAACCCAAAACCACTACCCAAAAAAATTATAAATGCAGCCACAATTGCCTTCATTATACAACTTATATTTATCTATACTTGGTCAGCAGCTTATAAAACAAAAAGTGAACTATGGTGGCCCGATGGAGATGCAGTTTATTATTCCCTTCATTTTGATCAATATGCCACAGAATTTGGTCATTTTTTATTAGGATTTCCCATTCCAATTTTACAAATACTAACCTTTGGTGCATTGATTTTTGAATGGATTGGACCTTTTTTGATTTTTATTCCGTTTCGGACTAGCTTTTTTCGCTGTTTAGCTATTATTTCTTTTATTCTCCTACATATTGGTTTTGAATTATGTTTTGCCATTGGAGTGTTAAGTTATCTGAGTATCATTAATTGGTTAGCATTGATACCAACAGAAATATGGGATAAAGCTCAGCAGAAAATTAGCACTAAATCTCGACAAGGATTAACCATTTACTATGATAAAGATTGTGGATTTTGTAAGAAAGTTGTTCATATAATTCGTACCTTATTAATCTTACCAGGCACCCCTTTATTAATGGCACAAGATCACGAGTCTATCTATGAAGATATGTTAGAAAAAAATTCGTGGGTTGTGGTAGATTGGCAAGAAAATCGTCATTATAAATTTGAAGCGATCGCTTATGTTGTTAGTCTTTCCCCTATCCTATTCTTTTTAGAACCTTTACTCCGTTGGAAACCGATCATGAACGGAGGAACAAAATTCTATCAAATGATTGCTTCTAACCGAAAATTTGCCGGCAACTTTACTAAACCATTTAAGTTTCGTCCGTTAAAAATCAATTCTTCTTTCCTTTTTAATTTAATAGTAGTTGTATTATTATTACTCACAACAATGTGGAATTTAAAAGGGTTTGTGGATCAAACCGTTGCTCGTAACAAAGCTTATCGTAATAATAGTAAAAAAGATTGGATTTTATCGACCCGTAATTTTCTTAACCGCCGTACTTTTCAATACATCAATATTATTGGTTATCTCACCCGTTTAGATCAGTCTTGGAGTATTTTTGCACCAGCACCTCCTAGGGATGATGGATGGCACGTTATTATAGGAAAATTAAAGAATGGAAAAACAGTCAATCTTATTGATAAAAATAGTCCTATTAGTTGGGACAAACCCACTTTAAAACAACGTAGAAAACACTATAAAACTATTCAATGGCGTGTTTATTATATTAACCTTAACCGTGCCATTGGAAACAAACTTTACCCTTACTTTGTTGACTATTTAATTCGCGAATGGAATGCTAATCATTCTCCTGATCAACACTTAGAAAATATAGAAATTTATTTTATGGAAGAAAGAACTGTTCCCCCTGGAGAAGAACAACCGGTTAATAAGAAAAGAGTCTGGCCGAAATCTTAATGCTATAGCTTTTTCATTATACTTAATCAATTTCTAGGATTTCTTTAGACTTAAGTAATATGTCTCTAGGACGAAAGGGTTTAGTAATATAGAGATCTGCACCAGCTTTCATTCCACTTTCTTCATCAAAACTTTGTCCCCTGACTGTTAGCAGAATAATGTAAACATGGCAAAGATCAGGGTCTTTTTTTACTGTTTCACACACCTCTAATCCATTAATATTAGGCATTATTACATCTAAAAATACTAAATTGGGTTTTTCTTTTTGAATCATTTCTAATGCTTTTTTTCCATCATTTGCTGTTAAAATTAATACGTCTTTATCTTCTAGTTCTTCTAAAATTTGTTCCATTAAAATAAGGATATTGGGTTCATCATCAGCGATTAAAATTTTTTTCATTATCAAAATTTTAAGATTAAGTGTTTCTCAAGGTTTAAGGATACAAATAAAATTATTTAAGGTATGAATTTTATAAAAAACATAACAAAACTGGATATTAGGCGGTTAAACATAACCCAATATCAACTTTGTATTATTTAGTTATAAGATTGTTTTAAGTAGGTGAGCATAAATAAACGCATAATGCGATGCACTCCTAATTAAACCTAAAACCAATATCTACAGGTGGTTCTAAGCATTGCCCACCCTACCAATGTTTTATGTTTAATTATACCTACTTACTTAATTTTAAAAATCATTATTAGTCTCAACTAGAAACTTGTTATGTTTTTCGTTGATTAACCTTAAAATTAACTTTATTTTGATTTTTTATTAACATTGAAAAATTGTTATAAGCCTTTGAAGACTTAAATCTTATTTAGCTAAAGGTAAACTAACAAAAAATGTGCTTCCTTTTCCTAATTCGCTAGTAAACCAAATTTTCCCTCCATGTTGTTCAATAATTTGTTTAGAAATAGATAAGCCTAAACCTGTGCCTTTTGGTTTGTTCGTTAAAATATTACTCACCTGTTGAAAAGGCTCAAACACTTTACTATGATTATCTTCTGCGATTCCAATACCTGTGTCTGTGATCGAAATCAATACATGGTTGTGATCCGCCTCAGCATGACACATCACACAGCCAGTTTCCGTAAATTTAAAACCATTAGAAATCAAATTAACAAATACTTGAATCAAACGATCTTCATCCCCTAGAATATAGGGTAAATCCTCTGAAAACTTTTCTATTAATTCCACAGAAGAAGCTTCAAATAAATGGGCAGTAGAAGCGATCGCCCAACTTAAAACCGTACTGGGTTTAATAGGAAGTAAATGCAAAGTTATTTTTCCTGATTCGATTTTCGTCATGTCTAAAAAGTCATTGATTAATTGGGTTAATCTTTCTCCTTCAGACACCACAATATCTAAGTTTTGTTGAATACGATTAAGGGTTTTGTTAATTTCCTTATCCTCAGTTTCTAGTTCAGGAAAAATGACGCTAGAAAGTTTATCTCGAATGAGAGAAGAAAAACCCACAATTGAGGTTAATGGGGTTCGTAATTCATGGGAAACCATAGACAAAAAATCATGTTTCATTCGTTCTATTTCTCGTTCTTTGGTAATATCTCGAATTAAAATAACGACCCCAAGATCTTCATCTTTAGCTTTTCCTTGTTCCTTAATAATACTACTAGCCAAGGCTTGACCAATGCCATTATTGGCTAAAGGAATTTCTATCGTAACCACTTTTTTTTGATCTAATTCTTTCCTTTCTAGTAAAAGAGATAACTCAGGGGGAAAAATATCGAGAACTTGCTTTCCTAATAAAGAGGGTGTCACACTAAACATAGACACTAATTTAGGGTTATAGTGGGTAATTTTACCGGAAATATCCACCACCAATAATCCATCCCCTAAATTGTCAATGATGGTATTGAGATCCGCTAGACGATGGCAGTTTAAGGTGGTTTGTCGTTGTTGTTGTTGTTGCGTTTTAGCTAGGAGATCCCATTGTTGCAAGGCAATGCCTAAATTAACCCCCACTTGTACCATAAAGTTAATGTCTGTGGTTTCCCAATGACGGGGACTATCATTTTGATAGGCAGCAAAGAGTCCCCACAGGGATTTGTTTTTATAAACGGCGACAATAATATATGCTCTGGCTTGGTATCTTTCTAATAGTTGTCGATAACATTGAGAAAACCCTCCTTGATCAACATCGTCACACACCCGAAACAAGTCTTTAGGGTTAAAAATAGCTGCTTGAGTTTCTTTTAAGTAAGAGTCGCTTAATTCTAAATTGTCTAGGATGTTAATCGGACTGTCTTTAACGGTGTTATTGTTATAACTATGTTTCGTTGGTGTTGGTAGTAGCGATCGCCACCCTTTTGACACAGATTCAGCCACGAATTCTCCGCTATAGTCTGCATTGAAGCGATAAACAGCTAGGCGATCGCATTTGAGGAGTTTTCGGGTTTCTTTAGTAGCTGTGGTTAAAATGGCCTCTAATTCTACAACCTCGTGAATTTTTTTGATAATTTCTATTAAATGTTGGTGTTGAGTAATGGCTTGGTTGTTGGACTGGATCGACATGGAAAAACCCTGTTCAGGGAAAATACAATCGTAACTATAGTTTAACCTTAATCACTATATTTAGATGAGTTAATTAATATAATAAACAACGCCCAAACCCTACTCTGCGGTTCCCTTCCTCTCTTTTGTGATACTATCTGAAGATACCGAACAAGGGCTTAATCTCTTTTCCACTCTCCAAGCTCACCTTGCGGTTTTACTTCCTATTTACCCATTTGAGGAATTACCCGTTTTCGGATTGGGCGTTGTTGTCGGATACGAGACAGATGTTAGTTTAAACAGCGTTTACTTACCTCTTGGTTTTACTTTGACTTTACACTGGGCTGTTTGATCTGCCAGGGAAGCTTTCTTCTGCTTCAATTATCAATATATCAATTTTTGTTCCTATTTGACTAAGTTCGTAACAAAGCTTTATATTTAACGATTAACCCTTTGATGTTGACGGAGAGTGTGGGAAGGGTGGGGAGTGTGGGAAGGGTGGGGAGTGTGGGAAGGGTGGGGAGTGTGGGAAGCGATAGGGTGACGGGGTGAGGGGGAGTGTGGGAAGACTAGGAAGAATATTAATATCTTGTATCTTGCTCCCTCTGCCTCCCTATCTCCCTGTGCTCCCCTATCTCCCTTGTCTCCAAACTCCCCCAGTCTCTCTCTGCTCTTGGTTGCCATCAACGGAATTATAGATAACGCTTATCAGGATCAACAGGAATAAACACCTTAGACTTTCTCAGATATTTCCAAGCGATGCCATCGGGATCTTTACTCTGACTCCATTGGGCAAAACTCTCATCGGTTTTACGACGGCCAATGGTACTGGGAGTGGTATCTAACCGTTTAGCCAAATCAGATTGAATCAAGGTAAATTTTTCTTTTTTCTGAGTGTCAGCAGAAGGGGGTTGATTCTCAGAGGTGCTTGCTGAGGGTGGAGGTTCAACAGGGGATGTAGATGAGGGTTGTGTTGCTTGTGAGGGGGTAGATATTTCTGAGACAGAGGCGGATTCGTTATGCTCTTGATTGTTTTGTTCTCGTTCTTCTTTAATAGCAGCTAATTGAGCAAAAGGACTTGATAAGGAGGGATTAGATGAGGGTGAGGAAACCTCAGAAGGTGAGGGTTCAGTCTGAGTGCTTTGAGGGATATCAATTTCCTCCTCATCCTCTTCGTCAATATCAAAGGTTTCAGGTTCTTCTGGTTCTTCTGCCATTGGTTCGCTATCATCTAAGATACTACCCAACGTGCTTGCTGTAATAAAGTAATATACCTTTCCTTTTTCTGGTAGCTCCCTAGAAGTTGCACTAAATTCTTCTGCTTTTCTAGCTAAAAAGCGTTTAGCACTTCCTGCACTTAAATTGGCTTTGAGGGATAAATCCATTGGCGTGATTTGTCCCTGATTTTCTTTGAGTAGTTGATTAAAAATGGGGTT
>JASJDW010000120.1 GCA_030064955.1 Crocosphaera sp. | reverse complement strand
AGCAACAATTGTACCCTTATCCAGCCACATACGGGCAATTTCCACACTAGAATACAGCAAACCACCGGGATTACCCCGTAGGTCTAACACTCCTAACCCTAAATTCTGATATTATAATGAAGACATATTATCAACTTAGATTAAGTTCCACTACTTAAATAACACTACCGCAAATGGTATTAAGTAATAAAATAATTGTTATTTCTCAATTATTTGTTAATTAATAATGTGTACATGGGTTTCATTTGTCCTTTGGTTGATAATATTCATGGGTTAAAAATGGAACAGTAGTTAATTCTCCTTTTGCATCTCCTATATTAACATTTAATCCTTCTCCTCCTGCTTTTGTTTTAACATACGCTAAGCCAAGATATTCGTCTTCTACTTGTATGGAACTGGTTAAAATGCCAACTTTCTTATCATCTACTATTACAGCATTTCCTGCTTTGACTGGTTGGTTTAATTTAACCCCCCATAAACGCTGTTTAACCCCTTGATAAGTGTTCAACCTAGCAATGGTTTCTTGTCCAATATAACACCCTTTATCAAAAGAAATGGTTGACCATAAACCAGTTTCTAAAGGATTATAATCTTCAGTTAATTCTTTGTCTGGATAAGGCCGTCCCTGTTTAATTCTCAACTGTTCCCAAACGCGATCGCCGATAGGAATTATCCCTAAATTAATTAATTGTTCCCACACAGTTGTTGCTAATTTCTCAGGAACGATTAAGGTATAACCAGGAAGCTTTAAACCTGTACCATCACCTATGATTATATTCTCATCATCAATTGTTACAAAATCATGCTTGTTTGGGGATAGTTGAGTTATGGTTTTATTAGCGATATCCCATTGATTTAATTTTGTAGTCGCTTTATTGCCAAGAATGGTAAAAACTGCATTTTTTTCAGAAATGTCTCTAATTTCTACCTTATCCATCGGGAAAATATAGCGATCCATCCACTCATAAAGGAACTGACGACGGTTAGGAGAAACTAATAATAATACGCTATCTTCTGTCAGATAAGCGGTTACTAAATCGAGGGTTCTTCCCGTAGAATTGACAAAAACGGTGTCAGATAATTGTCCAGGTTGCAAACTATTAATATTATTGGTGGTTTGATTATGAAGGAATCTTAAGCGATCGCTTCCTGTTAATTGTAACAGTCCCCAATGACTGCGATCGCAAACAACAACATCATCATAAGCACTTTTTAAACCCTGACTATCATTGCCAAAACTTTCAATAATGTTTTCGTTTTGTCTTAGTATAGCCCCTGATTTTTTTTGTACGTCTTTTAATTCTTGTAGCATGATTATTCCTTAACCGTTACTATTTTAAATTTCAGGAAAATTATTGATAATATTTTGAATTGTGTGTTGAGTTTTTACCTCTAGTTGTTGCCAATCAATGGCTTTTTCTTCATTAAAAAGATTTTCATCAACCTTGACTATTATACTATCTTGAGATAGTTTGCTTGAAAAAAATTCATATTCTTCAAAACAAACTTTAAAACAAATATCCCAAATACTGATAGTAACCGAATCACCTTCATGAGTTAAGATTAATTGATACCCTGGAAAGGGTTCTTGTACTTCTTCGTAACTAGCAACTAAATTTGATTTTTCTAGTTGTTTGCGAAGATTATCCATAACCCGAATAAAGGTAGGCTGCATCAATATTTCTGCTTTTTCCCAGTCTTTAGCACTGTTAAAAGTTGGTTTCATTAATTAACCATTGATAGTGAACAATTAAACCGTGTTTTCTGATTGTTAAGAGACAGTGTTGATTTTGTCCACCTTAGAGTAAGGATAACTTTGGTTTATCTTGTAGATTACAATAAGGACGACTGAAGCTTAATGGGGCTTCTAAGGCGTGTTTTTCTAGAAACATAGGGTTACTCATAATTCTATCAGTTTTCCCGTCATAAACCACTTTTCCTTCACTTAATATAATCGTTCGATCGCATAACTCCCAAGCCATATCTAAATCATGGGTTGCAACCACTAGAGTTAAGGGTAGTTGATCAAGTAAATTAATGAGTTGACGACGGGAACGGGGATCAAGTTGGGCTGAGGGTTCATCTAATACTAATACCTGGGGGTTCATGGCTAAAACCCCAGCGATCGCTACTCGTTTTTTTTCTCCTCCTGAAAGGTTATCAGGGTTACGAGAACTATAGATTTTTGGGTCAATATTAACGGCTTCCATTGCTTCAATTACTTTTAATTTTAATTCATTGCCTTTGATCCCTCTATTCATTGGTCCAAAGGCGACATCTTCCCACACTGTTGGCATAAATAATTGATTATCAGGATTTTGAAATACTAAACCCACAAAGTTACGAATATGGACTAAATTTTCATTATTAATTGTCCATTTTCCTATGGTTATTTCTCCCATTTGAGGTAAAAAAATACCGTTTAAATGAAATTGTAATGTGGATTTTCCTGAACCATTTGCACCAATTAAGGCAACTTTTTCATTAGCTTTAATTGATAGATTAATATTATCAAGGGCTAAGTTTCCATCTGGATAACGATAACTAAGATTTTTGATAAAGACTGGATTATGGTGCATAATTATATAATAACAAAACCCCTCACTTAAATCTAGTATAACTTAACTAGAAGCACTGGTATAAAATCTTAAGGCAAATTGCCAAAAGTAATGAGATAGTATCAAAAGAAATATAGCTAATAAACCTGAAAATAATAGCCATGTTTCTTGACTTTTTCCTAGCAAAGTTTCTGCGGGAACTGTAGTTAAGAAGGCAACAGGAACGACAAGGGTAAAGAAGATTCGATAGGCAGCAGGATAAGCCGAAATGGGATATCTTCCAGCTTCTAATAACCCTCTTAAAACTTCAGTTACATTATATATTTTTACAAACCAAATACTGGTAGCCCCCAACATAAACCAAATACTATATAAACTAATAATAGCAAATCCTATTGTTATTAGACTTAAACAATAATTAGAGATATTTAAGTTCAATTGAAAACTGCTATAAATGATAATGATTAAACCAAAAAAAATATCAGAAAAGCCCCAAGGGGAGAAACTTCTCAGAGATAACCAATATTGACTACTAATGGGTTTCAGTAAAATAAAATCGAGGGTTCCTTGTTGCACTTGTTCAACGATCCGATTCAAATTAGGGACTAATAATGTAGCAGAAATTCCTTGTAATAAGGTGAATATTCCCAAAACAATTAAAGATTCGTTCCAACTCCATCTTGGGAATGTATAATCAGTTCGATAAAATAAAAATAAAGTAAATATACTACCAATTAAATTCGTCAAACTACTAAACACAGCAATCAAAAAATTTAAACGATATTCTAATTCTGCTGCGATCGCTGTTACCCAAAATAATTTTAAAAGTTTTAAATAAACGACAATTTTATTCATTGTTTCAATCTAAGGCATCCATTCTAAAATAAGACTAAATTGGCTATCTTTTTTTACCCGTGAATTTTGTTTTTCTATTTCTGTCGCTAGACGAATTTGTTTAGTCACAGCATAGCCAAAGGACACATTAGTTATCCCCACTTCATCATCATCTCCAGGAGAAATAAAAGTATGAGAAATCGAGAGATCAGCCGCTCCAGATCGAGATAAAGGAAAAATAATTTTTCCTCCAATGTTAACCCCATCCTCTGAATAATTATTGGTACTAATAGCACGATAACCCACTACAGGAGCAACATTAACATAATAACCTAAAGGTAATAAATAATACTGTAAATTCACTCCTCCTGCGTCCCTTTCCCCAAAAGAAGTTTCATAGTCTCCACTAATGGTTAAACCAGTGCGACCAATAAAGATATCATCCACAGAAATATTTATGCCTCCATCGTGTTCAGTAGAAGGAAATTCTGCATATCCTATTCCTACCCTGGTGCGAAAACTAGGATCATGATTAATATCATCTAAAACATTAGGAACCTCTTTCATCCATCGTTGTAAAACTGGACTATTATTAATAATTTCTGGGGGCAGATCAAGAGAATTTTCGGAACTAGAATCAGCAGTTTGACTGTAAATAGGGTCACCTATTGGACAAAATACTGTCAATATTATTACAAGGTAAAAAGTATTAACTTTTGACTTATTTTTCTGAAAAAACATATTTAAAATGAAGTTTAGAGAAATGGCTGAACAATTTGACGTAAATTAATAGGAAAATCACCAACAGGTTGTAAAATAGCTTGACGACCTGCCCCCTCACTATAAGATAATTGAATCTCTAAATAATTTAAAGGTAGATAGGGCAATTTTTCAGCCCATTCGATGGCGGTAATACCAGGTAATGTTTCCCCTTCTTCCCAATATTGTTCTAAATATAACCCTGTCACCGCTTCGGGTTCGAGACGATATAAATCTAGATGATACAAGGGTAAACGTCCCTCATGATACTCATTAATCAGAGTAAAAGTAGGACTAACAATGGGATCAGTGACACCCAAACCTTCTCCTATCCCTTGTACTAAGGTAGTTTTCCCTGCTCCTAAGTCCCCTTTAAGCAATAAAACAGACCCTTCAGGCAAATTTTGACCTAATTGTTGGCCAAGGCTCTTTGTTGCCTCAAAATTAGGCAGAGTTAAGATGTTAGAGGGATTGATCATCTTTATTTCCACGAATCAAAAAGCGGACTTCTTCAAGCAGAATATTGAATCTTTGATCGTTTTCAGCTTGTCGTTGACTGATTGTTTCCATTGTAGGGTGGGCAAATATCTTAAATAGAATGATTAAGTTGAGATCATTATCTAATTTGCCCACCTTACCCTTAATCAAAATCCACTGAACCATTTAAAACTTTTATGATAAAGTTACTCATCTTATTTTATTGGTTTCAACCTGAACATCTTCTAGGAACTTCATAGTTCATAAAATCACGAGCTAAGATAGTATTAGGAAAAATTGCTCTTGCTTCGTTCAATAAATCATCCAATTGTAGGTTATTTCCAGGGGCATAACGGGGGCTAAAATGAGTCATAATGAGTTTTTTAACCTGTGCAGCTAAAGCCACCTGTGCAGCCATTGTTGAGGTAGAATGAAGACGATCAAAAGCTAGTTGAGCATCTTGGTGAGCAAACGTCGCTTCATGAATTAATACATCAGCATCTTCCGATAAAGCGATCGCCCCTTCACAGAATACCGTATCCGTACAATAAATCACTTTACGACCAATTTCTATCTCACCGCATAAGTCTTGACCCCGAATACGACGGCCATCCGGTAAAGTAACGATTTTCCCTTGTTTCAGTTCCCCATAAACGGGGCCAGGAGGAATACCTAACGCTTTAGCTTTCTCCACATTAAAGCGGCCAGGACGGTCTTTTTCTGCGATACGATAACCATAAGCTGGAATACGATGTTTTAGAAGGCCACAACTAACCCTAAACCCTTCATCTTCGTAGAGGATACCGGGATGAATAGAATGAAAGCGAATATGACTCGGTAGCTTAAAATGGGAGTATTTGGCGCAAGCTTGTAAATAATCTTTTAATTCTGGTAGTCCATAAATCTCAATAGGTTGGCCACTTCCTGCTAACCCACAACTGGCCAATAACCCTGTCAACCCATAAATATGATCGCCGTGCATATGGGTGACAAAAATGCGAGTAATTTGTGATATTTTAACATCACTGCGTAAAAGTTGGTGTTGGGTTCCTTCTCCGCAGTCAAATAACCAAACTTCAGCCCGTTGAGGTAGTCTTAGGGCTACACTAGAAACATTACGCGATCGCGTTGGCACTCCGGAACTGGTTCCTAAAAAGGTAATCTCCACAATTTATCAATCATATTGTACATTCATTTATCTATTGTATCTATATAACTTGTGAAAAATACAGGTTTTGGAGTTATTAAAGTAAATCTTCCAAAAATATTTTTTGTAGTATTTATAACTGTTGTGTCGATGGGTATCTTAAACTTGGGACTGTCATGAATACTCATGGGAGAACTAAAAAAAATAACATCAATCATAGGGATTATCTCATGAGTCGATATACACAAGTTAAGTCGATCGTTGATAAGTTAATGTTAGCTGGATTTGGTAGTGGATGTTTACTCTTTGCTATGGGTACTGTAACCAAGATTCCTCCTTTATCGGTGTTTGGTTTTTTAGCAAGTACAGGTGCTGGAAGTGTGAGTTATGTGATAAAAGAAAATACGAAAAAGCAACTAATTGGAGAACAGGAAGACGAGCAAAAAACGTCAAAAGATATAGCTTCAATTGATCCTAAAATTCTCCTACGAGATATCTTTAGTAATGACTTTGTTTATAAAATCCCTACTTATCAGCGTCCTTATGCTTGGACAACGGAAGAAACGGCCACTTTGCTTAATGATCTGTTGGAGATTATGGGAGATGAATCGGATAATACCACTCAATTATCTCCTTATTTTTTAGGCACTATTCTTTTAATTCAATCTAACCAGACAACAGAATATCAAGTTGTTGATGGACAGCAAAGATTAACAACTTTAACAATTCTTTTATCCGTTTTGAGACATTTAATGAATAGCTCAGACTTGACTGAGTATATATATCACATAAATGAGCAAAGTAAAAGTATTAATAATACTCCTCGATTATCTTTACGAGAACGAGATCATGATTTTTTTGCAAAGTATATTCAAAGACCAGATGGAATTGAAAAATTGGGAACTATTATCCTAGATGAATTATCAGACTCTCAAAAAAATTTTTTTAACAATACTAAATTTTTAATTGATCAGATTAAGAATAAATTACCCCAACAATGTCAAAAACAGCGTCTAACCGATTTTTTATTAAACCGATGTTCTTTAGGAATTATTTGTACCTCAAATTTTGATGCTGCTTATCGAATTTTTTCAGTTCTTAATGATCGAGGATTAGATTTATCAATCACAGATATTTTAAAAGCTGATCTGATTGGTGCTATTTCACAACAAAATTTAGTAACGTCTCAAGATTTGATCAACCTCCAAAATAAATATACTCAAAAATGGGAAGATTTAGAAGAGAAACTAGGTCGAGATGATTTCACTAAGCTTTTTTCTCATATTCGTATGATTTACCAGAAAAATAAATTACGGCAGAAAATAATTGAAGAATTTCGTGTGTCTGTATTAACTAAGATTAATAATACACCTGAGTTTATTGATGAAATTTTAGATCCTTTTGCTAATGCTTTTTATAAAATAAAACATCAGATTTTTATGGGCAATAATTATTGTAATGAGATTAATCAATTGTTTAAATGGTTACACCGTATTGATAACCATGATTGGTATCCTCCCGCCATTTTATATCTCAAAAAATATGGTCACGAACCAGAAAAAACATTAAACTTTTTTACTAAGTTAGAACGATTAACTGTCGGTTTAATCATTATAAAGGCTAATGTAAATCAGAGAATTAAACGTTATTCAGATATTCTACGAACAATTGAAGAAGAAAAAGATTTATATACCGTTGATTCTCCTTTGCAATTAACTAATTTAGAAAAACAAGAGATCATTAATATACTCAATGGTAATCTTTATAAAATGGGAAAAATAACTCTTTATATTTTGCTGCGTATTGATACTTTTTTATCCGATGGAGTTCCTAATTATGATGGATACAACAAGATTACTATCGAACATATTTTACCGCAAAATCCTCCATCAGATAGTCAGTGGAATCAATGGTTTCCTACTGAAGAAGAAAGAGACAAATATGTTCATCGTCTCGGTAATTTAGTTTTGCTTTCTCGTAAGAAAAATAGTGCAGCACAAAATTATGAATTTGCAATAAAAAAAGATAAATATATCAATAATCCTACTGCCATCTTTGCTCTAACTATTCAAGCGATAAAAGAAAAAGAATGGACGGCAGAAATTATTGAAAAACGACAAAGATATTTGCTTTCACAACTACAAATTTTATGGGATTTAACCCTATGGGATTTTGAAAATTAAATTAAAGTCTCTTCTCATAAAAAAGTTTTAAGCCACAGTCTTAGGTAACTTCATTTAATTTATCAGCCAATTTTTCCCAACCTTGCGCTGATACTTTGAAGTGTTCTTTTGCTGCTTTAAATGAATCAAAATTTTGTTTTAACTTATTTCCAGTATAAAATTTTGTTGGAAGTTTGCTAATATTTTTCCAAATTATTTCTACCATTAAAACCCTAATTACCTCATAATTTATATTGGAAATAATTAACAGTTGATCAGGATTATTTTGTTCAATTCTCTCTCCTTTTTTGTCAATAGTTAAACCCAGATTATTTGAATCAATTAATTGTTGATCACTTAACATTGGTAAATTTAATTCTTCAAAAAGTTTTAATTTCGTAAGATTTGGATTTGAGAGTTGTTCTGAATACCCTTTTTTAATTAAAATAGCCCATTGAATTGCAACTTGGGTTAGTTCTTTTTTGGTTTTAATCTCTTCCCAATTATTCACCAGTTTTTGGCATGAAATAAAGCAAATTTTTTCTTCATAAATGTCCTTAATACAGTCTGGATATTCTCTGGAACTAAAATCTTTAATTATTTCAACAAAGGAAATAGATTTTAACAATTTGTCTAAACTATTTAAAATAACTTCTTCGTTCGACAAAGTTGCATGATTACCAGAGATAGTTGGAAAAATTGGTTGAAGTTTTTGAGTAAATTGATTAGCGATCGCGTTTAATTCTTGAGTAATGGAATCAATTTCGCTTTTGGGTTCAGACTTAGCTTGAGAAAAATTAGCAGCAATTTTAGCTAATTCTTCGGTAATGTGATCGTTTTCTTTAGCCATGTTTGTTCTGATAATATCTATTATTGTTAGAGTTCCCAAAATTACCCAGTCAATGATCAATGATTAAAGATTTTTTTCTTCTCAGTGATATCTCATTAAAAATAACAAAGCAGACTAGCACACAGATAATAAAATAAGTTACAATCTAATAACTGTCTTCATCCATTAGGGTTGCGTATTTTTTAGCTAATGAACAATCAAAAATTAGAACATCTAGAATCTAGCTTTCAAAAATTGTGTCATATTCTTCTTAATAACTTAAAATCCGAAGAATATTTAACCATCGAATTAAATGGAGAACAAAGTCAATTTATCCGTTTTAACGGAGCAAAAGTAAGACAAACTGGTATCGTAAAAGATGGAAGCATTAAACTCACTTTAATAGCTGATAAAAGAACTGCTTTTGCTACTTTTTCCTTTACAGGAGATGAGGAAACTGACAGTCAAATAGCAGTAGAAAATTTAAACAATTTACGTCAAGAATTACCTCAATTACCTGAAGATCCTCATATTGTTTTACCTAAAAATAATGGAACCACTAAAGAAATTTATCCAGGAAACTTATTACCGACAGAAAAAGCAGTAAATGAGATTCTTACACCAGTTTCTAACTTAGATATGACGGGACTTTATACCGCAGGTTCTGTTATTCGAGGCAATGGAAATTCTGAGGGTCAATTTCATTGGTTCGCTACAGAAAATTTTATTGTTGATTATTCTTTAATTACCCCATCAGAAAAAGCAGTTAAAGGTATTTTCTCAGGACAAAATTGGGAGCATAATAAATATTTAGAGCAAATAAAAACCGATAAAAAGCAATTTGTTGCTTTAGGAAAACCATCCAAAACCCTTCAACCTGGAGGTTATCACACCTATTTTGCGCCTGCTGCCGTTGCTGATTTAATTGCTATGTTATCTTGGGGTGGTATTAGTGAATCTTCTCTAAGACGGGGAGATAGTGCTTTATTAAAATTGCAACAAGGTCAAACATTATCCTCTCAATTTTCTCTGCAAGAAAACTTTAGTAAAGGAACTGTTCCCAGGTTCAATGAATTAGGAGAAATTGCTCCCGAAATTTTACCCATTATTACCGAAGGAAAATTAGTTAATACTTTAATTAATTCTCGTACCGCATCAGAGTATAATTTAATAGCTAATGGTGCTAATAATTTTGAGAGTTTGCGATCGCCTGAATTATCACCAGGAAATTTATCTCAAGAGGACATTTTGTCCACTCTAAATACAGGGTTATATGTGTCTAATTTACACTATTTAAACTGGAGCGATCGCACAGGTGGACGTATCACAGGAATGACCCGTTATGCTTGTTTTTGGGTAGAAAATGGGGAAATTGTTGCACCGATTGAAAACTTAAGATTTGATGAAAGTTTATATCGCTTTTGGGGAGAAAATTTAGTCGCGTTAACTAATTTTCGTGAATTTATCCCTAAAACTTATACCTATGGACAAAGAAGTTTAGGAGGAATTTTAACACCAGGAATATTGGTTAATGATTTTCAATTTACGCTATGAAAAAATCTTTATACTATAGATTTATTACCGTATTTGATAATATCGACAAGGGATTGTCTACAATACAATTAAGATAGAATTAGTCGGCTTACTCAATATTATGAAGTAGTCCGACATATAGCATTTCCTGAAC
>JASJDW010000019.1 GCA_030064955.1 Crocosphaera sp. | reverse complement strand
TACAGAAGTATAAGCAATAACAGCATCTTTTCCTGTTAACTCAGGAATGTTTAAATCTTCAAGGGTTTTAGTAACATAAAAACTGACTTCCCAACTATCATTCAAGTTAGTTAATCCTGCTAAGATGCGAAGATTAGGACTATCATATCCTAAAGTTAATAACTCTATACCCCAATCAATAATATCTTCTATAGGAAATCCTAAAGCATTAAATACTTGCCCTTTGATAAACATAAAAAGTATAATTCTCTATTTTTGAAGTTAACTGATTAGAATTAATAACAATTGTAAGATAAAATAAAAAAGTAATACCTATAATAATCACTTAAATGCCTCAAGCAAAAACCAACTCATTGATCATTCCTCAATTAATTGTAGGATTGGGAAATCCTGAATCCAAATACAATAAAACCCGTCATAATATTGGCTTTGAAATGGTTGATATTTTAGCTGAAACTTGGGGATTCTCTTGGAAAGAAAACCGACGGTTTCAAGGATTAATAGCAGAAGGAAAAAGCAAGAATAATCAAAAAATTTATTTACTTAAACCATTAACTTATATGAATCGTTCGGGTCAATCTGTGCGGGCGGTAACCGATTGGTATAAACTACAATCAACAGATGTGTTAGTCATTTATGATGATATGGATTTGCCCATCGGTCGTATGAGAATGCGTCTATCGGGGTCAGCCGGAGGTCATAATGGCATGAAATCCATTATTTCCCATTTGGGAGGACAAAATTTTCCCCGTTTACGCATTGGTATTGGCAAATCTAATCAACTCGATAATACCATTTCTCACGTTTTAGGACGATTTGCCCCCGAAGAAAGAAAGATTATCGATCAAACCTTTCCCTTAGTGATTGATGCCATCGAAACCAGCTTAAAAGAAGGCATTGAAAAGGCTATGAGTCTTTTTAATAGTCAAAGTGTGACCCAATAGGTTATAATGGGGTATTGTGTATATTGTCGGATATAGTTGTCGTTTATTAAACTGGAGGGGCAATTGGAGCCTAGATTTATATTAAAAGTGCTATGGTTAGATGCCAACGTAGCGATCGCTGTGGATCAAGTGGTAGGAAAAGGAACGAGTCCTTTAACTGCTTATTTTTTCTGGCCACGTAACGATGCTTGGCAACAATTAAAAGACGAATTAGAAGCCAAACACTGGATATTAGAAGCCGAAAGAATCGACGTATTAAATAAAGCAACAGAAGTCATTAATTACTGGCAGGATCTGCGTAATCAAGGCAAAAGTATTACCATGAAGGATGCTCAACTCAAGTTCCCTGAAGTTACCTTCAGTGGCAGTAATTAAAGGAGACAAGAGGCAGAAGGCAGAAGGCAAAGAAAAACGCCATAGTACGTAAGCATTCAGCTATCAGCCGTCACCCACTTGTACTGAGCTACGTCGAAGCATCAGTTTAAAACTGACGCTTATAAAGAGGGTTTAATCTCGAAAATGACTGAGATTAAACGAATGCTTACTGCATTCATTTCTTAGCTGAACGCCGAACACTGACGGCTGAATGCTCACTATCGTGCAACTATTTTCTCTTTCCTGTTCCCTGTTTTTCCGAAAAACGATAAACCCGATAATCAAGATTGGGAAAAATATTATCCATATCCTCAACGCTGTCTAAGAAATTAGTATTGATGGTTCCTAGTTGAAAATCATCATAAATTTGATTAAATCGGAGGAGGTGGGTTTTGGTGCGTTCCACAGCGTAGGGAACCATTGTACCTGTACGCATGATAAACGCCCAATCTGATGCTTGCGCCAATAACAACTCCCGTGCTGCTTGATTTAGCGCCCTTTCTTCCAACTCGTTCCCTGGTTCTAGGTTACTTAATTCTATCATTCGTTCCGTTGCTTCGTGGAGATGGGGATAAATCCAAGTATTAGAATCATTCAGCCAAAACTCATGAAACCCTTTGTAACCCCAACTAGACTGGGAAAGACGACACAACTGTTGAGTGGGGTTATGACGTAAATAGTCAGCTAAATGAACCATATCAAAGATATTTTGGTCATACCATGTTTTACGGAATAAATAATCCAGAAACCAAGGTCCCTCGTACCACCAATGACCAAATAATTCTGCATCATAAGGGGCAACCACAACAGGGGGACGCTGCATCATATTTGCTAAATGAGCAATTTGTTGTTCACGATTGTACATAAAATTCCCTGCGTGTTCTGCGGACTTTTCTCGGGCCCAATAGGGATCATAAAGGGCTTTATCTTCCATCTTGCCCTGAGTATTGGTAATTTTATGGTATTTAATCCCCGTATTCTTCCGTTGACCATTGGGCATAATATAGGGCTTAATGTAATCGTAATCCGCTTCCCAACCCAAATCCTTGTAAAATTCCCGATATTCAGGATCACCCGGATAACCCATTTTAGAAGACCAAACCTGACTCGAAGACTCGTGATCCCGACCAAAAGCAGCCACCCCAGCTTCAGTAAATACAGGGGCGTAGGTGCCGTAACAGGGGCGAGGATGGCCGTATAGAATACCATGACCATCGATAATAAAGTAACGTAAGCCCGCCTTAGCCAGCATCTGTTCCAACCCTTCATAATAGGCGCATTCCGGCAGCCAAATGCCTTTCGGGGGGCGACCAAACGCCTCATGATAGTGGTCACAGGCCACTTTAATTTGCGCCCAAACCGCCTCAGGGTACATTTTCATCAACGGAAGATAACCGTGAGTTGCCCCAGAGGTCATAATTTCCAGGTTATTGCTTTCTAGAAACTGTCTAAAGCCAACAATTAAATCCCCCTTGTATTGTTCCCAAGTTTCGCGGATTTTCAGAAATTCCTGGTGATAGAATTCGGCTAAATAGCAAATATGGCCATTGTGTTGATTGTTATCAATTTCCTTAATAACCAGTTCTTGTAACTTAGCAAGATGGCGATCGTAGCGTTCTTGTAATAAAGGATCTTGTAACATAGACACCAGAGGAGGTGTCAGACTCATAGTCATTTTAAAATCGATACCATCCCGTTGTAGTCCTTCAAAGACCCGAAGGAGAGGAATATAGGTTTCTGTAATAGCTTCATAAAGCCACTCTTCCTCCAGGACATAATCCCGTTCAGGATGCCGTACAAACGGTAAATGAGCATGAAGGACAAGAGCAACATAGCCAAGAGCCATAATCGTTTTCAACCATTACAGTGAAGTTTTTACCATTAAGCTTTAAGATTAAGTGTAGTTGATTTTATACTATCTTAAGAATTTAGAATAGATAGGAAAAATCTCTTATTCAAAGAACCTTCTTTCTCTGTCAGTATATAGTATCAAGTTGCAGTGCTAGAACCCCCCAACCATCAAACAACCTCTGAAAGCGATAAGGCTGCGTCGATTCAGTTATTGTTGTTTGTCGATGAGCGTCCCAGTTCCCATGAGTATATTCAACCGATTCGAGATTACCTGAAAACAGTCAGCCAAGATTGCCCTTGCCAGTTAGAAGTGATTGAAATTCACGAACAACCCCATCTAGTGGAGCATTTTCGCCTCGTGGCGACTCCAGCACTGGTTAAGGTAGTACCCGAACCAAAACAAACCTTAGCCGGCAGTAATTTAGTCAATCAACTGAAAAAATGGTGGCCAAAATGGCTTTCATCCTTAGAAGAAAATAATCATCAGGATAAATCAGAGGAAACATCGAGCCATGTTGGATATTCAGCGGAATTAATGCGACTTTCCGATGAGATATTTCGTCTGAAGAAAGATAAAGAGAACTTACAAGAACAACTCAAATTCAAAGATCAAGTGTTAGCCATGTTAGCCCATGATTTACGCAGCCCCTTAACCGCTGCTTCCATTGCGGTAGAAACCCTAGAACTGGCACAAAATCAAGAACCCACTGAAAAACAGCAAAAACTGGCAACCCAATTATTTAACCAAACCCGTAATCAATTTCGGGTAATGAATCGTCTGATTACAGACATTTTACAGGCATCCAAAAGCATGAATGCTCAATTGCACGTGCAACAGACAGAAGTCTTTTTACCTGGACTCTCCAAAGAAATCGTGGCACAATATAACGAATTATTAAGGGAAAAATCCTTAACATTAATTGAAGATATTCCCCAGGACGTACCCCCAGTCTATGCAGATGAAGAATTAATCCGTCAGGTGATTGTCAATCTATTGGATAATGCGATTAAATATACACCCCAAGGAGGAGAAATTAATCTCTCGATTCTCCACCGTACCAGTCAAAAAGTACAAGTAAGTGTCTGCGATACTGGGCCTGGGATTCCCGAAGAAAAACAAGAACGAATTTTTGAGGGACATTTCCGCTTGCAACGGGATCAAGGAAAAGAAGGTTATGGATTAGGGTTGTCTTTATGTCGTAAAATTATTCGTGTCCACTATGGCCAAATTTGGGTTGATAGTGTACCAGGACAAGGTAGTTGTTTTCATTTTACATTGCCAGTTTATCGTTAAGGATAAACATGGGTAATCTCTGTAATAGAGGTCTATTTAGATTTACTCCACTAACTCGAAAAGACAAGATTCGCTCAATCATTCAACCGATATGCGTAAAGCTTTAATTATCGTCAATGCCCAGGTCAAAGCTGAAGGTACCATGTACCTAGCCTCTCCTGCAACCGAAAAAATGGTTATGGCACTTGAGAAAGCCATTCATGCTGATTCTCCCTCAACTCAGGTTGAAGTGATGGCAGCAGCCACATTATGGTCACAAAAGGCTCAAGCTTCCAAAGCCGATCAAGATATTATCTATTGTCCCTTGACCATTGAAGTCCCTACCTGGCTATCCTTTCCTGGACAAACCATTTACCAAGACTGCAAAAATGTTAAGGGAAGAAGACAATGGGTAGATAAAATGTTAGGGTACAAGACCAGTATCGGAGATTCTTGGTTAGGAGATTTATGGTTACCCATCGCTGTTACCCCCACAGAATTAATTTACGGGGAGATCATCGGGGAGGGAGCATTTCCCAATTCTTATGAACAACCCATTTCCTTAAACAAGTCCTTACGTCGTTCTTTACATGATTTAGCGCAAGGGTTGTTAGAGTCCCTTGATGCCCCAACCTCCTTGTATCTCTTACAGTTTAGCCTCAAGGGTCAAAATATTGTTTTTGATCGTTTATGGCCCTTTCCAGCAGCCCCTGCGATCGCGTCTCTAAGCTATCCTCATCCCAACTTATTTAGTTGTTATTGGCACTGTTTAACCCATCAACCTCTTCCTAGTCTGACAGGAAGTCCTTCTTAATGGGCTATCTTAAGTGCAAAAAGAGGACTCCCGTGGAGAGCGACAGCTTAACGGTGAGATGACTCGCGCGTTCTGTTGGCGAGGGAACCTCGCGCCTTGTCGCTCTGACTCGCGCGTTTCTTTGGGCGGGGAACCCGCCCGAAGTCGCTCGTCTTTTTGCCAATAAATAAACCGACCGTAGGGAGACGATTGAATCAAGGTTTGTGCTAAGATGGAGGAGCTAATGGACCCAAGTGTGCCTAGAGTAGCAAAATTGGTGATTCTCGCCAGACAAAATGATTGACCAAAGTAAAATACCTGAAAACAGGGGCGACATAGTTTGTGAAGGAGAAATCGAAACATAATCCAAGTTTTTTGTTGTCTGCTGCCGGGCAGTCAGTGGACGTTAAACAACTGCTTGTGGAGGGGAATCTGGACGGGGTTTTGAGTTATTGATGACTTGGGACTAGACAAACCCAATGAAACAAGAATCTCCCGTTACAGGCGTAGCCTTAACGGCGAGAGTGTCAAATCCTAAGTATGAGCGTAGTCTGAGTTAACTTAACCCATTTTGAACATTAAGCTAGTATTTCGTTATATTAAAACCGAAAATACCGCTTGATTTTTCAAAGGTTATATCATGACTACGTTAACCCGCTGGTTTCTAGCACAAGAAACCCCAATTGTTGATCCTTCTTTAGTCAATCAACTATTTTCTGATGGCTGGACTTTGTTACAAGGTCTGCTGATCCTCTTAGTTGGTTGGATTATTGCCTCTATTGTTAGAAGCGTTGTCACAAAAATTCTCAATAGTACCGAAATCGACAATCAAATCGCGAATTGGATTGCTGGAGAAGATGCCTCTAGTACCTCAATTCCCATTGAAAAATGGTTGTCTGATTTTGCCTATTGGATCATTATTCTCTTTGCTGTTGTTGCTTTCTTAAATACCCTGAAGCTTGAGGCTGTTTATCAACCCCTCAATGCGCTTCTGGGAGAAATTACCAGTTTCCTACCGAAGTTATTAGGGGCTGGTATTCTTTCGGCTATCGCTTGGTTATTGGCCACCTTATCTAAGATGCTGATCACCCGCGTTTTAGGGAGTTTCAACCTTGAACAACGGTTAGGAGAAGGGAGTGAGGAAATATCAGTGGCTCAAACCATTGGTAATGCTGTTTACTGGTTTATTTTCTTACTGTTTTTACCCTCGATTCTCAGTACCCTTAATCTTGAAGGAACCTTAGTTCCGGTACAAGGACTTCTAGATGAGATTTTAGCGATTATTCCCAATATTCTTGGTGCGGTTATTATCGCAGCCGTCGGTTGGGTGGTGGCTAAAATTGTTCAACGGGTGGTGAGCAGTTTATTAGCTACAACCCCCATTAATCAGTTAGGAGAAAAATTTGGCTTATCCAGCGATCCCAGTGGTAACTCCTTATCCAATATCATTGGCACCGTTGTTAATGTTTTAATTTTAATTCCTGTCGCTATTACTGCTTTAGATGCGTTGCAAATTCAGGCCATTTCCGAACCAGCTACGGAAATGCTTAATCAAGTCTTAACTCTGTTGCCGAAATTATTTGCAGCTACGCTCGTTTTAGGATTAGCTTATGTTGGAGGCCAATATCTCTCAGACATGGTAACTAATGTGTTAAGTACTGTAGGCTTTAACAACATTTTTCAATGGTTGGGGATTGCTCAAACTCCCAAAACCCCAGAAACGGCTACCGAAGAGACTTCTACAACTCAAACTAGAACCCCGTCACAAATTGCTGGGATGGTTGTCTTAGTGGCAGTGATGTTAATTGCTTCGTTAACGGCGGTAGATATTCTAGAAATCGAAGCTTTACGCGCTGTCGTTGGCACTTTGTTAGCGATCGCGGGTCAAGTGTTAGTGGGACTGGCTGTTTTGGCCTTGGGACTCTATTTAGCCAATCTTTGCTTTAACCTAATTACCAACTCCGGCACTCGTCAGGCTAAGTTTTTGGGTCATACTGCCCGAATTTCTATCCTGATCTTTGTCGTAGCTATGGCTTTACAACAGATGGGAATTGCCCCCAATATCGTTAATTTAGCCTTTGGCTTATTAGTTGGCGGTATCGCTGCGGCCATTGCCTTAGCCTTCGGTTTAGGCGGAAGAGAAGTGGCTGCTGAACAACTACGAGAGTGGTTAACTAAGATCAAACAAAACTAGGAATCTTGAAGGAGGTAGGAGTTTAACAAAAAACTTCCCTCCTGCCCACAGAGAATAATTAATAATTAATAATTAATTATTATTTTTTGTGGTTTTAATAATGGAGGTTAAGGGTTCTACAGGACTTATAATAACTCTTCTTCTGTTAAATCAATCAGAGGAATATTGTAGTCACTAAGTTTTAAAATAAAAGTCACTCTATCAACTCCTAATAATACAGCTGCCATTCCTGATGAAATACGTTTCATTTCAAATAGTTTAACAGCCATTTCCCATTTTGCTTCTTGTTCAAATTGTTCTTTTGTACTTCCTAAAGCGTCGGGGAAACTGTCAGGATAATCAATGGTTAATTTCAGAGACATAATTTTTTTCCTTTCATAAATGATTATTAATTATACTAAACGGAAGATTCAACCAATAATTCTAAAACTTCTTGAGCATTATTGAACGCTTCTTGATGAGTTTCACCATGAGTTACGGGTTGCATAACATCTTCAAATTCAGGTAAAAAAACAACAAAACATTTATCTTCATTTGACCATTGAATAACGATTGTATATTTCATAAGTCAGCTATTTTCATGATTGATTTCTTCTAATAAAATAATCATTCTTATCATGTTGTAGGAAACCAATCTTCATCTAATAATTCTTCTAGACTATAAGGACATTTTGAAGGAAAAATATTAAGTTCAGTTTTTCTTTGAGTATATTTAACACTATTTTGATAAATTAATTCAAATCGACTCGCTAAATAATTTTGTAAGTTTTTGGTTAGTATTCCCTTGATCTGAAATCTAAATTCAGTAATCTCTGCTTTCCAATGAGCAGCATTATATTGATATTCTTTTGACCAATATTCTAATAACAAAAGATGAATTATAATCTGCCTTAGTAAACTTTCTACTTTGTTTTTTCTCTCTCTACCCAAATCTTCTAACTCCTCGATTAAATTTTCTATATCTAAATCATTAAATTGTTTCTCTTTTAAGAGTTTAATGGTTTTTTCTATCCAAAGATAATCGTCTATTTCATATAATTCCTTTAAGTTCGACTGAGATGGTAATTGCACCATGACTATACCCCTGTTTCCTTGACTAATAATATTATAGGCGATGTTTAAATAACAAAAAACCTCTTGAACGACAGTGCTTTCCTTCCCCACTCTCAGCTTGCGGAGTGGGGAAGGAAAGCACAATGATTTGAGGACTCGATGTCCAAAAAATCATTAAATATGAGTGTCTTGATTTCTGATATAGTCTTTCAACTTTTCGATAGGTGCGCCACCAGAAGAAGCGACATAATAAGATTTAGACCCAAACGAAACTTTGCTTTTATAAAACAAAGACTGGATTAAATCGGTCAATTCTTGACGTTGGTATTGGTAATTTATAGTTGCGATAGAGATGTCGCATCAGCCCAAGTGTGTTTAAACTGGGCAAGGGGGCAGGAACTGTCCTCTCTAGACGCAGAGTTATCTAGCTCTACCAAATGCGGAAGCATGAGGCAACTAGGGGCGAGGAAGCGTCAGAAACGTCTATCTCAGCGTAGCGGATAGACGTAGTTCATATAAGAGAAATGGTTGAAGAACTTAGTAGTAAATACATATTTTTTTATTTTTGTCAATACCACTTTACGAAAGTTTATTTTATTTTTAGTACATTTGCTCAAAAAAGTTGGTCATGAAGGGATTTTTAGGGAAAATAACAAGCGATCGCCTGATCTTTTCCACGCAAAATTGGCATTACAGACACATATATCAATTTTGCATACACTGGCTACAGATTTTTATCTCTGACATAATACCATAAAAGTGCATAAACTCGTTAATAGTTGAGAAAGATTCTCACACATTACGAAATGTAACTAAATCTGATTGATTTACATATTTAAAGAGAAAATAAAATTAAATAACTTTAAATTATATTTAATGGTTATTAATTTTCATGATTGTTGATCTTGCTTAATCTATAACATTTTCTATACATTATTAATTATTAATTAATGAAAAATATTGTTATACTAATTCTGCATCAGATAGTTTACCGGATCGTTTATAATTTTCTTGTGCTTGCGATAATAAAGTTTTTGCTGTTTCTAATTATTGATTAATTACAGCAACAGAAGCTAAACCTGTTTGTGATGCTGCTATTTCTTCTATGTTATCCTTTGATTTTGCTAAGACTAAGGCTTGTGAATATTGTATTTTAGCTGCTTCTATTTTACCCAAATAAGTATACATATCCCCTAAAAATCTATGAATAATAGGGGTTTTAGATTCATTTTTAACCACAGTTTCTAATGTGTTAGCAGCATCTAAAAATAACTATTGAGTGTTATTAACCCCTTTTTCCCAGATGATTTGTTCTCCTACTGTAATTTTAAGTTGATAAGAATTTGTATTTTTAATTAATGGCCATCTTAATAAAGGTTGATCGCTCATAATCTCAGTTTGATATTGATAACTCCCGTCTAATAATTCTATAAAAATACTGCCGACTCTGGGATCGGTATTGCGTTCCCCTGGACAAAAGTTTGCGAGTCCATGAATCTTTCCAGGTAAAGGAGATTTAGTTTTTTTATTCCCACATCTAACCTTAACTTCTGCGGTTTCAGCTACCTTAATGAGATCACCGTAGTTAATAATAATTCCTTTAGTAGCCGGTAAAAAGTTTTGGGTGTCTTTACGTTTAATAGTTACATCGCCTGTCAATTCTAAAATACGCGCAGCTTGAGCAATATTCGAGACACTAATAATACTAAAAGTTATCAATAAATTAATAAGTGTTTGAGAGATTTTCATAATAATTCATTCTAAAACTTTTAATTCTTTAGCTTACCATAGATATATTAATATTGGTGGGTTACAGTGGATATTAAGTTAATGATTAATGCTGTAAGTTATTGCCACCTAACCCACCTTACGATTATTTTACTTTCTCGTTTGCCAGATTAACCCAGATATATTCTTCTGGATAACGACGATTTGCATACTGAATACAATTCTGCCAATACTGTAAAGCTTCTATTTTATTGTTTTGGTCTTCTGCAACTTGTGCTAATAAACAATAGGCTTTACCTTTGCGTTCATATCGTTCATTTTTATCTTTTGATTGATCTAATTTATCTAAATAGTTCTGATAGATAGTAATTGCTCGATTTAATAATACTTTTGCTTCACTATAATTTTTTAATCCTAAGTTTGCCCAACCTAGATTGGTATAAATAGCATAGTTTGCCTTTTGAAACTCTATATTGTTGTTAACTGTATCTTCATTGTGATTCTAAAATTGTTTGGATAGCATCGCGTAATAATAAAAGGTTTAATATTTGGGCTGAATCAAAAGAAAAAGTCAATTCTAATTCTTCCAAAGCCTTCTGATACTTTGAGAGAAAAAAACGTAATCTAGAATGGGGAGATTTACCAAACAAAGTAACTCCTGAAAGATCTAATTAAATAATTATTAATTGATAAAAAGCCCCACCCAATCAAAGATGATTAGATGGGGAAAATGTCACTAATGACAGGCTTAATTGCAGGTTTTTTAGTAAGCTAATCCCATACTGCGGGTTGTTTCTGCCCCAAGATAAACACGGATGCTTAAGAAATCTGTAGGACAAGCAGTTTCGCATCGCTTACAGCCAACACAGTCCTCTGTTCGGGGAGAAGCAGCAATTTGACTTGCTTTACAACCATCCCAGGGAACCATCTCTAAAACATCTAGAGGGCAAGCGCGAACACATTGAGTACAACCAATACAGGTATCGTAGATTTTAACTTTGTGTGACATTGATTCCGGCTCCTTAACCGAGTGTTCTCCTTAGTTAAGCACCCCAACTCAAAATAAATTATTGTTGAGGTTTCCCAACTGAACAAAGACTTTAAGAGTATCTTATGGGTCTGTTGTAAAAATAGTCAGGATTAAGGGCTAGTTTACCGCAGTGACAGAATCTCCTCATAAAAATTGTTGTAGAACTTTAAATTATGTAACAATCTGCGCTTAATCTTACTTTTCACGTCAAGTCTCAAAACCCTTAGTCTGAGGCAGGAGGCAGACGGCAGGAGGCAGGAGGAAAATTTAAGATTTTAACTTTTGAATAGTAGAAACTAAAATACCTTGCATACTATCTACTTCTTCTAAAATGGGAGTAAATAATTCAGGAATTGTTAGTTTTACTTCTTTGGCTATAATTAGCTGTGTATCTAGTTCTCTTAAAGAGCCTAATGCTACATGAAGAAACTGAATATATTCGTTTTTGGTTCGTCTTCCATAGCCCTCCGCAATATTTGAGGGTACAGAAACAGAAGCCCGTCTAATCTGACTTGTGAGTCCATATAGTTCAGTTTTAGGGAATTTTTGGGTTAACTTATAACAATTGATGGATAGTTGAATTCCACGTTTCCAGATGAATTGTTCTCTATAACTCATAGATAGAAGTTTGAAGGCAGAAGTTTGAAGTAATCGTTTATTATATCATTCTTTCCTCTCCTGCCTCCTTCTCTCTAATTCCTCCTCCTGCCTACTGCCTCCTGCCCCCTGCCTCAAAGCAGTAACTTAAGATATCTTGAGATCCCGTAAAAAGTCACGTGCTTAATCAGGATCATCCAACTGTTTAACAGAGACATCCACCACTTCAACATCAATGGTTCCTGGGGGTGTAATCCTTTGAAACTTACCATTTTTCACTTGTAGGGTTTCACCACAGTTGGGACAGGAAGATTCCACGCCATTAAACCCTGTAAATTCATAGCTACAGACAGGACATTGATCTTCAACCAGGTTACGCTGAACCCACCACCGTAATACCCATAACCCAATCACTGGAGTAATTAAAATCACCCCTAATAAAATCAAAAATCCATTAACCACCCATCCTAAGCCAACGGAGACTAACAAAATGGCTAATAGCAGTAAATTTAATAAACACCCTAACCCAGAATTATTGAGCCATAGTAGTTTTGGAGAATAATTATTCACAATGCCTCTCTCAAATTCCTGTATTTAGCGACATACGTTTTTCTATGTTATCGTTATCCTTCGGCTCATTGGACAAAAATCCTAAAACTTTCTTTACTGAATCTATGGAGAAATACAAAAAATCTATATAAATTCAGATTTTAAGGGATCTATAGGGGACAATTCAGCTTAGAATGATGCAGTGAAACATTTAGCCTATGGGGATTTTGGCGATTTATATCTATTAAGATTACTTATAACCCATCCTTTTTTTAGTAGGAGGTAACCAAACCCCATAGGACACAAGACACAATACAAGGAGATTATTCAATGAACAAAGGTGAATTAATTGATGCAGTCGCGAATAAGGCTGAAGTCACCAAAAAACAAGCAGAAACCGTTATCAGTGCTACCATCGAAACCATAATGGAAGCAGTGGCTGGAGATGATAAAGTAACCTTAGTGGGCTTTGGGTCTTTTGAAGCCCGCGATCGCAAAGCCCGTGAAGGCCGTAACCCCAAAACCAACGAAAAAATGAGTATTCCTGCTACTAAAGTACCTGCTTTCTCCGCTGGGAAGCTATTTAAAGAACGGGTTGCTCCCAAAAAGTAGTTATTGGGCAAATGAAACAACCCGTTCATGGTGGTAATTTAGTCTGGGCAGCAGAGCAAATAGGCTGTCCAGTTTCTTCTATTTTAGATTTCTCTGCTAGTATTAATCCCCTTGGCCCTCCTCCTTCTGTGTTAACAGCCATTCAATCGGCTTTAGGCAGCCTTAAACACTATCCTGATCCCAACTACACAGAACTCAGAGAAACCTTGTCACAATGGCATCAATTACCCTCTGAGTGGATTTTGCCAGGAAATGGGGCCGCAGAATTATTAACTTGGGCTGGCCGTGAATTGGCGCAGGAGAAACTAACTTATATTATGATTCCTGCCTTTCGGGATTATTGGCGAGGGTTACAAGCTTATGGAGCAAATATTTTCCCTATTCCCTTTCCTTGGCAAACCCCTAATTCTCTTAAATTTTGGGATAATTGTCCTGAAACTAATGCAGGAATTATTATTAACAATCCCCACAATCCCACAGGAAAACTGTTGACCCAAGAAGGTTTATTACCAGCGTTAGAACGGTTTAAATTAGTGGTGGTGGATGAAGCGTTTATGGATTTTGTCCCCCCGTCTCAACAAGAAAGTTTAATTCCTATGATTGCGGATTATCCTAATTTAGTGATTGTGCGATCGCTGACTAAATTTTATAGTCTTCCTGGTCTTCGTTTAGGCTATGCTATTACTCATCCTCAACGATTACAACAGTGGCAAAGTTGGCGCGATCCTTGGCCAGTTAATAGTTTAGCGGTGAGTGCAGGTATTGCAGCTATAAATGACGAAACATTTGTCCAACAAACCAAACAATGGTTATTATCAGCGCACGAACAATTATTGATAGGATTATCGCAAATTGAAGGCTTAACCCCTGTTCCTAGTTCTGTTAATTTTCTTTTAGTTCAAACTCAGATTCCCAGTTCTCAATTACAGCAAGAATTATTACAAAAGTATCGCATTTTAATTCGAGATTGTTTAAGTTTTGAGACGTTAGGCGATCGCTATTTTCGCGTTGCGGTTCGCACCCTTACGGATAATAACAAATTGCTTGAGGGATTATCAGCTATTTTACATCAAACTGACATCTTGAACCAAAATAAATAAACTTAATAACCATAAAGGAGAATTTTGGGAAGTGGTTGGGGTGAGGAAAGGTAAAGTTTGGACGTTCTCGTTTTTCCCGAAAACAGTTAGAACGATAAGAAATTGGTTCGGGGAAATTGTTGGTTATTTTGAAAGAAGAACAACCAACGCAGTCGTGGAAGGAATTAATAACCGATTGAAAGTTTTAAAACGTTGCGGTTTTGGGTTGAGAAATATAAATAACTTTAAGAATAGAGCTTTATTGTTTTGGCATCTAACTGATAGTTTAGCCTAGTATATACTGTAGAACCATTTTCTCACTGTTTCCAGACTTGAATCTAAACCTTGGGCGATTTGCTCTACACTTAATCGTAATGCCCTTAAACGAGGAATAGCCTGTATTTTACCTTGTTCTATACCTTGTTCTATGCCTTCTTCTAAAGGTTCTTGATACACTTTAGTTTCTTTTAAATCGTTTAAACTAAACATTTTTTCTATCTCCTGACGACTAATTTTTGGTAGTTTATAGACGAGGATTATCTCTATTAGTGGGTGGGGTCACAAAGGGAGACTTTGGAATCCATGCCGACCGCAATGTTCCAGGAACGGCTGGCTGTATTGGCATTGAGTCTGAGGAGGACTGGAAAGCTTTTAAGGCGATCATGGATGATTATAAACGAGCGGGGCTTTAGGCGATTCCCTTACTGGTTTCTTATCGCTAGACCCTAACATTTATCGGGGCGTTATTATAAGATGATTAACACAACTGTTAAATTCTAAATTCTATGTCTAAAGACAATCTATCCCCTGCTATTTCCCAAGAACCACGATATGAACCGGCTGCGGTGATTCCTGTAAAACGGGACTCTTCCATTATTAATTGGTTAGAAGCCACAAATCGCTTAATTTATCGTGAACAGGAAGACACAAAAAGTTCTGTGGAAGAAGATGCAGAAATCTCTGACTTAATTGATGTCGATGACAACTACGATGATGATGACGATGATTTGAGTTTAGAGGATGAAGACTAAATAATAGAAGTCGATGGGGAACAATTATCGTTGTTCCCCTTTCATCCCATGTAGTTGATGTTGAGCTTGTAATGGTATTTTAACTTCTGTGGTGGACGCAAAATTTTCTCCAGAAATCTCCTTAACAAAACCGTCAGGAAATAACTTGCTACTGTTATTAACGGTGTTGTTGTTACTTATTATTCTTGGTTTTGCTCAGTTTTTTAATCAATTAGTCAATTTTAGCCAGATATTATTGCTTCCTTTCGGGATTTCTGCTGCTATTACTGGCTTGATCGGTTATGGCGTTGTCCCTTTCTTACGACGGTTGAAAGCAGGACAAGTTATCCAAGAAGATGGGCCTCAAACCCACCTAACCAAAGCAGGAACGCCGACTATGGGAGGGATTTTTGTTGTTCCTGTGGTGGTGATCATCGCTTTAATTGGGTCAAAATTTGCCTTGAGTGCGATCGCTGTTTCTGTTGTCACCTTAGCCTATATGATAATTGGTTGGGTTGATGACTGGCAAATTTTACGGCAACAATCGAATAAGGGATTGACTCCCCGTATGAAACTGATTTTACAAATTGCGATCGCTGTTGGTTTTTGTCTCTGGATGGCTTTTACTCAACCATCCACCATCACTAACATACTCTTACCAGGAAATTTGATTTTACCGTTGGGGGTCTTATTTTGGGGGTTAGCAGGATTTGTTCTCGTGGCGGAAAGTAACGCCACTAACCTCACCGATGGAGTGGATGGGTTAGCCGGCGGAACTGCTGCGTTAGCCTTTCTCGGGTTAGGTATTTTAGTGGCTACCACCACACCAGCATTAGGAATTTTTTGTGCTTGTATGAGTGGAGGTTGTTTAGGATTTGTCCTTCATAATCGTAACCCAGCTACTGTATTTATGGGAGATACGGGATCTTTAGCCTTGGGGGGATCTTTAGCTGCGGTTGGTATTTTAAGTGGTAATCTATGGGCATTATTTGTGGTTAGTGGTATCTTTTTTATTGAATCTTTATCCGTCATTGCTCAAGTGAGTTATTATAAAGCCACAAAAGGCCCTGACGGTGTTGGAAAAAGATTGCTAAAAATGGCACCTTTACATCACCATTTAGAATTAAGTGGCTGGTCTGAAACTCAAATTGTGGGAGTTTTTTACTTAATCAATGCAGCTTTAGCTATCTTGGCAGTTATTTCATCCTAGTAAAGAGGGGTTAGAAACGCACTCTCACAACGTTTACAATATAATTTGGAGAGTTTTTAGTTTGTCGAATTGTCAGCAAGCCAATTACTTAGCTGCTGTTCACTAAGCTCACCAGCAGCTAAGGCTAACATAACCGTCACCACTTCCACCTCTGGCGCAATTAAATCAATCCCGTTGACCCTAAGAAAAACGGCCATCACCACGAAAGCAGTCCGCTTATTGCCATCGACAAAAGGGTGATTTTTTGCTAATCCCCAACCAATGGCAGCAGCTAACTCATACAGACTAGCATTGGGTTGATAAGTGTAAAGGTGTTTAGCTCTCGCCAAGGCCAAAGATAACTTACCTTCATCCAAGATACCAGAAGCCCCACCAAACAAAGCAAGCTGCTGGCTATGAATCGCCCTAGCCATTCTCTTGTTCACAAGTCAAAAGTTAGAAGTCAAAAGTTCCTCACTCCGTTCCGGCTCTAGCGAACAATCATTTTGACCTCTTCCTAAAGATAAGAGGATTCAATAAATGATAGTTTTCTATTTTTTTTCTTCATAAATGAAGAGGCTTTAAACCTAACTGACGAGCGACCCCGGCGAGGTTTCCTCGCCATGGGAACGCGCGAGTCGGGCTAAATTTTCACTTTTGCCTTTTGCATGAGTGCCTTTTTACTTTGCCCGAAAGGGCGCGGTAATCCAGATCGGTTCGCTCACTTGGCCAATTCTTTTAAAGCATTACGATAACGGTGGGTGACTTCCCCCGCAGTTTCCATGACCTGTTCAAATTCAGGATCGTAAGCCGTTAACTCTATTCCATAGTAACAATTAAACTAGAGCCATCTGGACGTTGGTTTGTCTCAATTTTAGTCAAAGATCCAACTGTTAAACCATTACCAAAAACAGGTAAACAAGTAGGAATTGATGTAGGAATTACCAGTTTAATTGCTACTAGCGACGGGGAAAAAGTAGCCAACCCCAAACAATTTAATCGCTTATCCAGCAAGCTAAGAAGAAAGCAGAAAGCATTGAGTCGGAAAACCAAAGGCTCAAATAACCGATATAAAGCCAGATTAGAAGTAGCTAAAATCCACGCTCAAATTAAAGATTCTCGTACCGACTTTCTCCACAAGCTGACAACCAAGCTTGTTAAAGAAAATGACCTAATTGCCATTGAAGATTTAGCTATTAAAAATATGGTTAAAAATCACAAATTGGCTAGATCAATCAGTGATGCTAGTTGGGGTGAATTTAACCGACAATTAGAGTATAAATGTGAATGGTACGGGAAAGAATTAATTAAAATTGACCGCTATTTTCCAAGTAGTAAACGCTGTGGAGATTGTGGTTACATAGTGGATAAACTGCCGTTAAATGTTCGTGAATGGGAATGCCCTAAATGTGGCACTAACCATGACCGTGACATTAATGCTAGTAAAAATATTTTGGCTGCAGGGCTTGCGTTGTCAGTCTGTGGAGCGAGTGTAAGACCAGAAGAGAGTAAGTCTCGGAAGGCAACTGCTAAGAAGCAGAAACCTAGATCGTGAGGTTTAGGAATCACCGCCCTTTAGCTTAGCGGAGGGCGCGTGAGGATGTCAAATAAGGATTTCAGGCATCGCTTCTCATCTCAACTTTTTTTGGTGCAAGATGTGAGTAGAGAGGGGTTAGGGAACCTCCAATGCAGTCCCTAACCCCTCAATCAACTCTAAGCAAAAGCAAACTGGTTAGAGTTTAAATCTAGATTATTGCTATCTTTAACGACAGCCACTAACTCATCTTCCATCCCAGCAACTTTCAAAAAGATGCCTTGGTCATTACTACCAGAAGGAGACGAACCGATAAAGTAATCATTGGCTGTTCCATGCAATTGAATCACATCTTGGGAAGCATTAAACCCAGAGATTTCTAGATAATCTTGTTGGCCGTAAGTATCATAGAAGGATTCTGTTGCATTACCCACCACAAAAGTATCTTCTCCAGCCGTTCCCACTTGCTGTTCCATTAATCCCAGTAAAGCATCACCGTTAGCTGATCCAGTCAGGGTTCCTGTTTTCTCAATGGCAAAGAAACTGACATTTTCTGTGGTGTGATTGATTTCAGCATCCAGACTGGTGTCTTCCTCAATCATAATTTCTACCTGTCCATTGCTAAGATTTTGATACCTTAATCCTGAAGAATCACCTCCATCATAACTAGCAATATTGCCGAGGAATTGAGGAGTATTGCTAAAAGTGTTACCAAAATCAAGGGTATGCCAGTTATGGGTCACTTGATCCCCAGTATTACCTGCAATAAAAGTGTTTCCGTCCCAGTTACCTTGTCCTGGGGAAATTGCTAACCAAGCAATGGTTTCTGACCCATGTTCAGTATACTGATAAGCTTCTTCCTCTTCTAAAGCAACTTGAAATCCATTATTGGTTGTATTGTTTTGACGAGTTCGGACAAAGGTCGCATCATTATCCGTTTGAACTTGGGTTAAAACGATCGGGGTATCCGTAAAATCGTGATTAAAGGTAATATTATGCCAATCGGAGCGAGTGGTAGCATCAGTGGTAACACTACCCACTTCGATAATGGTTCCATCAGACAACTCCCAAACTCCTTGTTCAATCACAAAGAAACTAAAGGTTTCTGTGGTATGGGCCCCACTGTGAGTATTTTGATCGATTAAAGTGGTTTCTTGAACTTGTACTGAGAAGCGATCGCTTTGAAGATCAGTGATTCTGATAGTGGAGGGATCGGAACCATTATAGGATAAGGGTTGAGCGAAGATGACTGGATTGATAAAGTTATAATCAAAAACAATGGTTTGACTTTCATGGGTTAAATTGTTAACTTGACCCATTTGAGCAATGATCTGATTGTTAGTAACGGGATCGGGATCGGTATTAGGATCGGGGTTAGGATCAGTATTAGGATCGGTATTAGGATCAGTATTAGGATCGGTATCACTGTAAAGAATTTGGATTTGATTATTAGGATCAGCGTAATAATCAACTAACTCAACCGAACCATTATTGCCTAAATTTATGATCAAGTTTTGGCCACTTTGGCTAATAGTTACTTGATCAGAAGCATAATCTAATTGTAGGATATCTTGGGCTGTTGCATCATAGATTTTATCGTTACCTGTGACGCGATCAATACTATAACCACTGATGATATTAGCTGCATCGTTAAGAACAATAACGTCTTTGCTACTACTATTAATGACATTTTCAATGACAGCGTTATGGGCTAAAAATGTGCCGTAAGCAGTAGATTTGTAGGTGACATTATCAACCTTATAATCAGTCTTTTGATAAACATCTCGTTTAGTGATGATACCACCTCCGCTCAATTCAATGCGATAACCAGCACTATGGCCTACCAACTGAGAAAAATCCAAGGTATCGATGCCACCAGTATCCACTAAGGTTTGTTTGATGTTCTTGGAGGAAGTAATAGAATTAACACCATTAACCGTAAATTGGTCGATACGATTACTAAAGGAATAAGTATCATCCCCCTCATTATTGGCTTTGACCCCATACATCTCTTGTAAAGCAGCTATATCTAACGGCATAAAGGTCGCGGCATTACTCACATCTCCATAGAGGAAGTTATAGCCCATCACGGTATTAGTGCTGTTATCCAAAGCAGGATCAAGTACATTTCCTTGATGACTATGAGCTAATCCCAGTGAATGGCCGAGTTCATGGATTAAAGTCACATAACCATGATCTGTAGGACCACGTTGAAAACCATTGCTATTGCTCTTGTGATCATAACTGGAGTTTAAATGAATATCTCCTGCAACTTTTGAGTAAGGACTGGTAGGATAATAAGCATAAGCGTAGCTTGGATCATTCGACTTTTGAATACGGATGTCACCATAAGTATTTTTATTCGTTTCGTCAACTTCCACAAAGTCAACATCAATAACATTTTCTAACCAAGAAAAAATTTCTCTATAACTATTTTTTACAGCATTACTAACTTCTTTTACTCCTGACTCTGAGCCATAATAAGAATTAGCAAAATCATCATCTTCATAGAAACTATAAGTAATGACTCCACCTGGACCAACGTTCCATTGATAACCAGATGAAAGAGCGTCAATAGGCGGGGAACTTGAGCCAGAATTAGAAGAAGTTGAGTTACTACCACTGGTGGTATTGTTTTGAGTTGTTGCATTGGCACAACAAGCAGGACAGGCGCATCTAATATCATTAACTGAAGGTGTATGTTGATTATCTTGATTAGAACCTCTATTTTGTTGTTGTAATACCTGTGTTGTTAAGTTTTGATTGAATGGATTATTCATAGTTTTTTATTTAGTAATTATGAGGTCTTTAAGTCTTTCAAAAAGTAAGTTTTTAAAAATTTTGTGATCTTTATCACATGATTATTGTTATTGCTCAATTGTATGTTTTGTGATTCCGAAAACAGAATCGGAAAAGCACTGGTTTTTTTATGTTTTTTGGGTTAATTTTCAATGATTACTGAGCAAAAAAATATTTAAAAAATAATACTTAAAGACTTATTTCTATGAAAAAAGACAATAAAAATACTTATGTTAGAGAAGTCAACCAAGCCGAATTAGATTTTTAGCAAAAAGCTTAGAAGATTTTACATAAGTAAAATCTTGGAATGATAATTGTAAATAGACTGTCACAGTTCTAAGTAGTTCTGACAATAATCCTATAAAAGAAAAAATATTTGATTACTTAATTGAATTTATCTATGAAGGGTTAGTAAATATACAAGTTTTAGAGGGTTAATTCTGTTAAATTACCCATCGTTAATTGGGTGATACTATCCAAAGAACAGTTTTGACTTCCGCGATCGCAACGCAACCATGCGAGATATTCCCTATTTCCGGCGGGTCCGGTGATGGGAGAAGAAGTTAACCCACAACAGAACCAACCCAAGGTATAAGCAGTTTGTAACACTTTATAAATAGCTTGGCTGTGATCTCGAGGATCCCGAACTACCCCTTTTTTACCAACCCGCGATCGCCCTACTTCAAATTGAGGTTTGATTAATAAAATGACTTCTTTTGGTTCTTGTAGCAGTTTCCATAAGGGTTCTAAGACTTTGGTTAAGGAAATAAAGGACACATCCATTACCCCTAAATCGGCTTTAGGATTATCTTGATATAATTGTTCAGGGGTAAGATAACGAAAGTTAGTTCTTTCTTTTAAGATCACTCGCGGATCTTGACGTAATGACCAGGCCACTTGGCCATAACCTACATCTACCCCGTAAACTTGCTTAGCCCCTGCTTGCAATAAACAATCAGTAAACCCCCCTGTAGAAATGCCTCCATCCAGGCATATTCGGTCTTTTACAGCAATGTTGAAGTGTTTTAGGGCTTTTTCGACCTTAAGACCACCGCGAGAGACGTAGGGCGGTTTTGCTTTAAGTTCAATGTCGGCTGTTATCTCAACTTCCGTACCCGGTTTATCAATGATTCTTTGATTAACTTTGACTTCTCCAGCCCGAATACAGCGTTGTGCTTGTTGACGGGAGGAACATAGGTTACGTTCCACTAACAGGAGATCCAGGCGTAGTTTAGACAAGGAACAGACAACAAATAAGGTAACTTAATTATAAATTTACTCAATCTTCAACGCAATAGGAAACATTAACTAACCTGTTCTAAATATTGTGCTAAATCTTCAATAATACGAGTTAATTCCGCTTCTGTGGTTAATCTTATCTTATCGTCTCGAACCGTTAATAAGACTTTGGCCGCAAAAGGACTGGGGTAAATGTTAGGATTACAAAAAACCTCTAAAAATACCTCTCCTGTATAGCGATATTCCATTGATTTTTCTGGTTGTGGCCGTCCCCCAGTTCCTGCGTTAGTAGCCACTATTTTCAACCGTTGCATTAATTGATCAATTTCTGATTTGAGGGACATTGCAGCTTCAGCGGAAAAATTGAACCTAACCGATCCTTGCACTAAATTAAGAGTAAGTTGAGTCATTATCCAACACTATAATAAAACTAAGATCCTTATTATCTCAATTCTTGGTCAACCTTGTACAATTTATCTAAATATTGTGACAAAAGATAATCGTTCTCAAGTACGAAAAGTATTGCTAATAACCCTATTACTTAATTTGTTTGTCATGGGGTTAAAAGGATTTGTCGGTTTCATAACAGGTTCTTTAAGTTTACAAGCAGATGCACTTCATAGTGTGACGGATAGTGCTAATAATATTTTAGGATTAGCGGCCAGTCATTTTTCTTCACCTATTCCTGATCGCCGTCATCCTTATGGACACCAAAAATATGAAGGAGTTGCAGCGTTAGGAATTGCTGCATTTTTAGCGATCGCCTGTTTTGAAATTATACAAGGGGCCGTGGAAAAAATTTGGCATGGAGGTGATCCTGTTAAAATTTCTGGGGGACAATTATGGATTTTATTAATTGTATTAGGGATTAATATTTTTGTTGCTTTCTATGAACGAAAAATCGGCAAAGAGGTAGATAGTCCTATTTTAATTGCCGATGCTTATCACACCATGAGCGATATTTGGGTAACAATAATGGTGTTATTGGGATTAATTGGTATCTGGCAAGGTGAACAATTTAACTTACCTCAACTACAATGGTTGGATGTTATTTTTGCTTTTCCTGTGGCTATTTTAGTCTTTTATAGTGGTTGGGAAGTAGTAAAATCTAATTTGCCTTGGTTAGTGGATGAAATGGCCATTGCACCAGAAAAAATTCATGAAATAGTGATGAAGGTTCCTGGTGTTATTAACTGTCATGATATTGCTTCACGAGGTATAGTAGGACGACAAGTTTTCTTAGAAATGCACTTAATTGTTGATGCTAAAGATGTAGAAAATTCTCATAAAATCACAGAAAAAGTTGAAGAAGCTTTAGAACAAAAATTTGCTCCAATTCGTATTATTATTCATGTAGAACCGCCTAATTATGAATCATCAAATATTAGCTTTAGTTCTGATAATAGCAATAAAACTAACTCTGAATTATAATTAAGTGGAGATAAATTATTATAAATAAGAATCTTAAAATGTTAGTCAAACTACAAAATTGGCTTATCAAACAGTCCAGAGTTCTATTTTCTTGGAAAACAGAAGACTCTAATAGTCCTCAAAAAGCTACACCATCCCCCCATGAATTACCAGTAAGTATTAAACAACAAATACAAGAAACAATTGATAAATTAGGTAATAATCCCACAGAAGAAAAAGCAATTTTAGAAGCATTAGATAATGCGTTTGACCGTTGGCTTAATGGTTTAGAAACAGAAAATAATTCAGTGGTTATTTTGAGTAGTCCTATTACTACAATTTCCCCTCTCATCTCAGAAACTATCAAAAAATGGTCGCTACAAAAACAACTTACAGTTAAAGTATTACCTTTAAATGCTAGACCAACCAATCTGAATAATCTTCTTTCTATCTTAGAAAATTTTGTAAAAAATCCTGAAGAAAATCAACAGAATAAAGATGATAGTTTAGAAGTGTTAGTTATCCCTAATCTTGATTTTTGTTTTCTTCGTTCTGTGGAAGGGTTAGACGTAATTGAATACTTACAATCTTTACTTTGTGAACATTCAAAACAGCGTTTCTGGGTCATTAGTGCCAATCAAGTTAGTTGGCAATATTTGAATTCTGTGGGAAATATTGCTGCTTTTTGTGGTGAAGTTTTTGTTTTACCTAAAATTACCTCAGAACAGTTACAAGAATGGGTCAATTCTATCATCGAATCCTTTGATATTGGCATAGATAAGTTTAAAATAGAGACAAAACTTTTAGAAGAAACAGAAGAGACAAATCAGAATGATTGGCAAAAATATTTTGAAGTTTTAGCTTATATTTCTGAGGGAGGAAGTCTAGTAGCAGCCAAACTTTTTCTCAATTCTCTGTATCAAAAACCAGACCAAGAAGAAGACGAAAATAATCACGAGAAACTTTTAGCCAAGTTCCCTGAATTACCTGAATTACCTTTCATTGATTTTTCCCAACAGTATATTTTATACTCTTTATTATTACATGGTAATTTAACCTTATCTGATTTAGCTGAAAGTTTAGGAGATGAACAATCAGAAGTGACAGGACAAGTTCAAGTTTTACGTCGTCAAGGGATTGTTGAAGAACACAATAAAATCCTAACAATTAATCCTATTTATTATCCTCAACTCAAACAAAAATTATCAAGTAATAATTTTATTATTGGTGAAGAATAAAAAATGAACAATATTACTTTCGTGATAAATGATCAACTTTATTGGTTAGCACAATCTTCTTTAAATACGATTCAAGAAAATTCAAACAATGATATGATTTCCAAAATTACTATCCAAAAAGTAATTCAAGGTTTATTGGTATTAGCAAGTGCTTACTTGATTTTAAAAGCGATTGATAAATTGATTATTT
>JASJDW010000122.1 GCA_030064955.1 Crocosphaera sp. | reverse complement strand
TGGAGTTGGATCAGGATCTGGAGTTGGATCGGGATCGGGATCAGGATCTGGAGTTGGATCAGGATCTGGAGTTGGATCGGGATCGGGATCAGGAGTTGGATCAGGATCGGGAGTAGAGGTGGTTCCCATCAATGAAGGTTGACTTAAGCTGGTTCCATATTGGAAACGAATGTTAGAAATACTATTAATATCAAAGTCAGCAGTTACTCCATCTAAAACAAAGACGACAGTATCATTAACATAAGTATTCGCCTTTTTCCCCTTAAACTGTGGATTAGCATCGTTATTAATATCGCCAATGATGCCATACTCTTGTTGTTGTCCACCACCACCACCATTAAAAATGCCATAACCTGCGGTTCCTAAACCGTAAGTTTGACTAACTTGTTCTGAGGTAGAACCATCACCCCCTAAACCATTACTATCATAAGCAAATCGCCATTCATTAAGCGTATTACCTTGGCCGTTGGGTCCAAGATTAACAGTTCCATCGACTTGTTGGCCACCACTAAATAAACTATCTGCTGTAGCTGAAGTTAACGACAAATTGGGATCTCCTGTTACATCCCAGAAAAGTCCGACTAAAGAGTCTGAAGGAACAGAAGCACCATTCAGATTAGTTAAGCTAACTTGTAGTTGGTTGCCATTAATAATTTCAAAATTAACGATCGCCTCTAGACCATTACCATCTGACCCTGTAAAAGTTTTTGTATCACTCATAATTATTAACAGTTAAATATGGATTTATATCTATACTCTAAGGTTAGTAATTCTCTTGAGAAGTGATAACAAAAGTTTACTTTTTGTGTTCTTAGTCACAGACAATATTAATTCAGTAACAGTTTTAGTGAATTATCCTAGAACGCAAAAATTATCAATTGATGGATTTCAATATGTTTACCTAGTATTTTAAGAAACAAATAATGGTAAAACTAACCCTAAAAGAATGATTCCAAAACCAGTAACTAACCCACCAAAACGATGATAACTTTTGACTGTTTTTTCTTTACTTGATAACTCCATAAAATCCAACCAAGGGGCGACTCCTCGACGGAACCATCCTACGGTTCCTACTGGCGTTCCGATTAAATTTTCTACTTGAGTTGCACCAAAAAAGAAGTTGCCGATCGCACCAAAACGAGAGGCATAACGGGTAAAAATGATCCCTGTTTTATCCTGTAATTTCAAATCAGAACCAAAGGTATAACCGGCATCTCCTCGACCAATTAATTGACCTTTGAGTTGAACGGGTTTTCCTCTCACGGGACTACCATAAGGATCGGACATTAAGGTAAGAATATCAGCGTTTTGAGCTTTTTTAAAATCAGGATAAATAAAGATTGTTTTAATAATAAATCCTGCCCCAAATCCAAAAGCGATAAAACTAATTAACAGTTTATAATTTTGCATCGATAGGGTCAAAACTAAGCCAAAAATAAAGCCAATTAATCCGCCAATTATATGGGCATTGCTCATGAACAATTCTAAAATAAAATTGGTCATTAACTTTTGTTTATTCAGTTTATTTCCCTCTTTCACAACACTGGCCATATTAAATTGAGAACCAATGCCCATTTGTTCAGCGTAGGTACATAAGGCTTGAATTCTTTTGCCTGTTAAGGGATGGGTTGAATTAAATTCGGCTAATTTTGCCCAAGGATTAAATAAGTCCCAAACAAAGACCTTTCCTAAGCGTTGAACATCGGGACTACTACGATAAATTGTACCAGCAGCAGCAGCCCCTTTTCCATCAGCAATTCCTAAAGAACGAGTCCCTTCTAACAATCGACTGGGTTCTGAATTTTTGCTAAATTCTTCTGTAATTCCATAAGCTATTTTAATCAAAGCCCGTGATAGTCCGTTGGGATTTCCTGTTGTTTCAGCCGCAAAATGATCGGCATAATATTCTCTGGTTCGAGATAAATAAAGCATCAAATAAGTGCCAATAATATAAAAGATATAAGCAGCAATGGAAGCAACTTTTAATCCATCTTTTAATTTATTATCGCTATTGCCTTTATCACTCCAGCGACGGGCAAATAAATAGATTAAATAGGTAATTTGCACTAAAGTAGAAGCTAAGGTCATAATGGCAAAGTCCCAATGAACAATATGACCTAATTCGTGGGCGTAAACGGTGGCAATTTCATCATCGTCTAAATAGGTAAATAAGCCTTCACTAACCACGATACGCGCGTTTCCAGGGAGGGAACCATAGGTAAAGGCGGTGGGGTTTTGATCGTCAATAATGCCTAAACGGGGATGGGCGAGTTGTCTTTCTCGACACACCCGTAAAATCATGTCGGCTGCTTCGGGACTGTGGCGTTTAATTTCGGCTAAATTGACCCAACGGGTCTTATATAGCCATTTTTGGGTAAAATCCATCAGCAGAGGAGAGAGGAAAAATGTCACCCCATTAAACGCCAGAGTCACGGCCAAAGAAATCATTAACCCTAAGAAGGGATGTTGACTATCAAAGATTAAAAATACCCCCAAAGATAGGGATAACACCATTCCTAACAGGAGAAGAATGGTGAAGTTGGAGGCAAAGGCGAGACTATCAGCCGTTTTCGGCATCATTAATTTAACACCGGTTTGAGCGGCCCTTCCTGCTACTTTTGTAAACTCCGGTTGATTACTGTGGCCACTGCTGTTCATTTCCTTTGGATTGACGATGGATAAAAAGCTTTTAGCCCATTCTTGAATCTCTCGGTTAGAGTGCTTTTGTAAAGTTTGGGCGAGGGTGATGGCTTTCTCCTGTTGTCCGTTTCCCCGATAAGCTCTCGCTAGGGCAATCAATCCTTGAACGTAAGCATCAGAATTGCGATCGGGATAATGTTGACAGAAGTTGCCTAACAAACTGACGGCTTGGGCATATTGCTGTTGTTGTAAGGCTTGGAGTCCCTCATTGAGTAAATCTAGTGACATGGGTTGCCTTGGAAGATTTGATCACAGTGTCTATATCCCAAAAGTACCCAATTTCTACTTAATAATTGACAATTGCTAATTGATAAGTTTTTGTTATCAGTTAATTTTTCGGAGTCGAATATCCTAATTTTATTAATGTTAACCAGCTTAAAACCCTTATCTGTTGCCTGTTCCCCGTTCCCCTTTCCCTTCCCTGACAATGAACTTTAAATATGTCCGACTACTTACATCCAATTGAAAACTGCTGTTATTCCCCATTTCCTCAGACACAATAAACTAGATAAAGAGTTATATGATGAATGTGAATGGTTAAACAAGCAGCATCACCCGAAGTATCAGAACAACAACCCATCAAACTACCGCGTACCAGCGAATCTGATAAACTAAAGCGTATCCGTCACACCACCTCCCATGTGATGGCCATGGCCGTGCAAAAATTATTCCCCAAAGCGCAAGTAACCATCGGCCCTTGGACAGAAACCGGTTTTTACTACGACTTCGATGTTCCCGAACCCTTCACGGAGAAAGACTTAAAAGCGATCAAAAAAGAGATGATCAAAATCATCAAAAAGAAGCTTCCTGTCCTTCGTGAAGAAGTTTCCGCCGAAGAAGCCAAAAAACGCATTACTGAGCTTCAGGAACCTTATAAACTGGAAATCCTGGAAGGTTTAGAACCCCCCATCACCCTCTATCATTTAGGGGAGGAATGGTGGGATCTTTGTGCCGGTCCCCATGTGGAAACTACCGGAGACTTGAACCCCAAAGCGTTTGACATCGAATCCGTGGCCGGTGCATACTGGCGAGGAGATGAAACCAAAGCGCAACTGCAACGCATCTATGGAACTGCGTGGGAAACCCCTGAACAGTTAGCTGAGTATAAACGACGCAAGGAAGAAGCATTAAAGCGCGATCATCGACGTTTAGGGAAAGAGTTGGGGTTATTTATCTTTTCAGACCCTGTTGGCCCTGGTTTACCCCTGTGGACTCCCAAAGGAACCATTATCCGATCTACCTTAGAAGACTTTTTGAAGCAAGAACAACTGAAACGGGGTTATCTTCCTGTGGTGACTCCTCATATTGGACGGGTGGACTTGTTTAAAATTTCCGGTCACTGGCAAAATTACAAAGAAGATATGTTTCCCATGATGGCAGAAAATGAGGAAGCAAAAACTTCAGAAATGGGGTTTGTTCTTAAACCCATGAACTGTCCGTTTCATATCCAAATTTATAAAAGTGAGTTACGATCTTATCGTGATTTACCCATGAGATTAGCAGAATTTGGAACCGTTTATCGCTATGAACAATCAGGAGAATTAGGAGGTTTAACCCGTGTTCGTGGGTTTACAGTGGATGATTCTCATTTGTTTGTTACTCCCGATCAATTAGACGATGAATTTCTCAATGTTGTGGATTTAATTCTGTCGGTATTTAGAAGTTTGCAACTGAAGAATTTTAAAGCAAGATTGAGTTTTCGAGATCCCAACTCTGATAAATATATTGGGTCAGATGACGCTTGGAATAAGGCAGAAAATGCCATCCGTCGCGCGGTTCAAACTTTGGAAATGGACTATTTTGAAGCAGAAGGAGAAGCCGCCTTTTATGGTCCAAAATTAGACTTTATTTTCCAAGATGCTTTAGAAAGAGAATGGCAACTGGGAACGGTGCAAGTTGACTATAACCTCCCCGAAAGGTTCGAGTTAGAATATGTAGGAGAGGAAGGAAACCGTCACCGTCCCGTGATGATTCACCGCGCACCTTTTGGCTCGTTAGAGCGTTTAATTGGCATTTTAATTGAAGAGTATGCGGGGGATTTCCCTTTGTGGTTAGCACCCATTCAAGTGCGTCTTTTACCCGTTAGTGATGTCCAGTTAGACTATGTAAAAAATGTGGCACAAAAAATGCAAAGTTTAGGCATTCGTGCAGAGGCTGACACATCAGGAGAAAGACTCGGTAAAATGATTCGTAATGGGGAGAAACAAAAGATTCCTGTTATGGCGATTGTTGGGGCAAAAGAAATCGAAGAAAATGCCTTGAGTATTCGCACTCGTGCATCAGGTGAGTTAGGAACAATGACCGTTGATGAGGTGATAGAAAAGTTAAACGATGCTATCACGAATCATAGCAATTTTTAACGGTTTGCGGTGGGCATTGCCCACCTTGCTTTTTAAAACAAGACAAGTTAAAAAGGCAGCTACATGAAAGAATTAATAGTACATCAAGTTAATATCACACATTATCGTCTCGTAGAATTATCCAATTTAGCTGATCAAGCAAAGCCTTTTTATGATTGGGTCGAGAAAATTGCCAGAAAAGAAACAGGTTCACATAAAACCCTGAATGAAATACTATTATCTGCTTCAAAAGAAACTTTATTAAATATCATTAATTATTGTTATAATGAATCTGATGCAAATAAACCTTTATTGTTTGATGGTATAGGTAGAGTATATCCACATAAAAAAGCTTGCTTTTATTTTTTTGCTTGGATCATAAGAGATGCCCCACAACAAAGACTTGCTCCTCTCATTAGTCGTATGAGAAAACTAGAAAATATTGATAAAGTTATGGCTGAAACTGATACTCTATGTGAGCTTATATACGAATATAAATCTTGTGTTAAAAGCTTTGAATGGTTAACCATCAGAGAGATTATTATTGATCGTCTTGAAGGTTCAAGAAGAAGTATTAAAGGACATCGTTTAGAAGCAAATGTTAGAACTGCGCTAATAACCTCGTTTCAATATTATTTTTCAATTTATGCAAACTATGGTATATATAAAAAAGTAAAAATTGCCGATAAACAAATCAAGATAGATAATCACACTATCGATGTTTCAGTAGAATTAATTAATAGAAGTAGTGGTCAAAAAGAAATATTATTAATACCCATTAAAACGAGAGAAACTGAAGGAGGAGGACACGCCCATATATTCACACGGGATATCATGGCTGCTATTAGAGATTTAAAAGAAAACAATCAAAAGTATCATATTGCAGTTGTTATTATCGCACAAAACTGGTCAGCATCAGAACTGGAAAATATAAATGACCAAATTGATTTAATTTTTCATTTTGATATGAGTCCTAATAAATTTAATGGTTTTGATGACGATTCTCAAATTAAGCTAAATAAATATATAGAGGGGATTTTAAGTAATGGATAAATTAGTCAATAAGGTTTTATTAGGAGATCTGAGGGATGTCTGTAGTAATATCCCTAATAACTTGGTTCAATCAATTATTACCAGTCCTCCCTATTTTGGACATAGAAAATACTCTGGTGAAGATAAATATGATAATGAAATAGGAAGAGAAAGGACGCTCAAAGAATACGTTAATAATCTAGTTTATTGCTTTGAACTTCTGAAACCCAAATTAAAAAATTCAGGATTATTATGGTTAAATTTAGGAGATACCTATCGAAAAAAAGAATTATTAGGTGTTCCTTGGCGTGTTGCTTTTGCTTTACAAGATAAGGGTTGGATTTTGCGAAGTGATATTATTTGGAAAAAACCCAATGCAATGCCTTCATCTGTTAAAGATAGACCAACAAAAGATCACGAATACATTTTTTTATTCTCAAAAACTTCTGAATATTATTATGATGCTGATTCAATTAGAGAACCCCATGTTACTTTTACAAATCAATCCAAAATGAAAGGGGGTAGAAATCATTTTGGTAAAAAAAATGGCACGCCAGAAAATGGGAAAAATGCTGGTAACCAAAATTTACATGATGGTAGATGGGATCAAGCTTTTCATCCTCAAGGAAGAAATAAAAGAACGGTTTGGGAAATTCCATTAGGAAAATTCAGGGATGCACATTTTGCGGTTTATCCTGAAAAATTAGTTGAAATTTGTTTACTAGCTTCAACAAAAAGAAACGATTTTATTTTAGATCCATTCACAGGTTCAGGTACAACCGGGGTTGTTGCTAAAAAATTTGATAGGAAATTTATTGGTGTTGAATTAATAAAAAAATATCAAGAAATGGCACAAAAAAGAATTGATGAAACTACTTTTCAAGCAACACTTTTCGATTTTACCCAATTTATCTAAACCTACAATCATAATTCTGAAGCAATCTGATCTTTTACTTGATTAAAATCAGTCCATAATTGATCCACTGATTTAGAAACATTAGATTGAGCGTATTTTTTTGCTCTTTCTAAAATTGCTTTAGCTTTTTTTTCTCTAGTTTTGTGTTTTTTTCTGATAGATATTGTTTCAATAAGCTGTCCATATCTTGATCACTGTTCATGTTCGGTAAACGCTTGTTCATATTTATTAACCTCTCTTTTTTACATCTAACTTAGACTAATGTTACAATAATATAGTAGGTAAAAACATAAGATAAAAAATGAAGCCTAAAATTAATTCAATAAAAAATCAAAATAAAAATCTTTCCTTACAGTATATTACTAACCAAAAAGGTAAAAAAATGGCCGTTATTTTACCAATTGAAGAATTTGAAGAATTATTAATGGATCTAGAAGATTTAAAAGATATTAATGAAAGAAAAAATGAAACTATTATTGACCATCAAGACTTAATAACGGAATTGAAAGAAGATGGCATCCTATAAAAATGCTGATTAATACTACAGTTCACGTAAGAAAAAGATAGAATTTAGGTGAGCATTGCCCACCTAAAAAATGTTAGTTATTGAGTTATGAATCTAACTAAAAACATCAATCCTTAGTCTCCTTATCCTTAGAAGGTGCGGTTAAAATTTCCCAAGCAGCTTTGGCCGCTTCATTAAGGCGATCGCCAAAACTACTGACTTCCTTAACGACACTGTTCCATTCTTTAACAATACCGTCCCAATCTTTTTCTACCTCCTTTTGGATGTATTTGACAGCTTCATCAATACGATGGGGATCAAATAGTTTGCGTTCTTCGATATCTTGACGAATGCGACGAACTGTGTCTAAATAGTTCTCACGGGCTAATTCTCCGGCTTCTTTCGCTTCGGTTAACGCTTTGCTTCTAATAGCCTCAATCAATGCTGTGGTTTCTTTTTGAATCTCACTAGGGGTTGAGGGTGATTCCTCTGAGACAACTTCAGGAGTAATGGCTGTCTCTTCAGTATCTGTGGGGGTAATGGCTCTTTCTTTGGGTACTTGAGATTCAGCAGTCATCTTAAATTTTCCTCTCGGGTATATTTGTTTTAAATTTTAACTAATATGAAATAGAAAAAAGAATGCTACAGATCAATCTCCCCACATCCCCCACACTCTTGATATATCTTATGTAGCCAATATTAAGGGATTTCAATATAACCTGCTGTGGGTTTTGTCATTTTTGAATAGGAATCAAAAAAGGCATCTGTTATAGATGCCTCTTTTTAAATAGCCGGTTAACTTAACGGATGAAAACCTTAATTTACCCGCTACAGTTTACTTAAAGCCAACAGCAGCTTGCCAAACAAAGGCTAACGCCAAGAAAAATAAAGGAATAACCGGTAGTACATCGACCAAAGGATCGAAAATTTGATAAGCTTCGGGTAATTTTGCTAAAAGGAATACTGTTTCCATATGGTTATCTACCTTCCCAACTCTTTTATATTATGGATCACAGAACATCCTATCATAAACACGGTGATTACTCATCTTCTTGTTTGGGTAAAGCCTCAAACACAGGACAATACCCCTCTGGGGTCACTTTAAACCCATACAGGGGAGATTGGGAATTCCAACAACGTTGACCTCGATAATGACAACAAGTTAAACAACAATCTAAATCATTGATAACCTTATCCGTATTACTTTGACTCAAGAGTTCCCGTTGAGAAATCCCTCGCAACACCAACTCGTCCCCTTGCCAACGGGCCTCCACCAGTCCCGTATCAGCAAAATAACGCCAGTGCGGATCATTAACAATATTGTGGGGTAAGGTAATGGTAATATTTCTGTCTAAATCATTTAATTCTCCCTCATAAACCCCAGGAGAAGGGGCAGCCGGCTGAATAAACTTATCCCCAATGGGCAACTCCACTAACTTTCCTGGGGAGGGAAGATGAAGTTGATAGCGATTTTGTAACTCTTCTAAATTGGTTAAATCCGTTAAATTAATGGTCGAACCATGAACAAAAATAATATGTTGGGGTCGCAGATTATGAATCAATTGAGTGGTATTACGGCCATCACTATGTTCAGCTAAAACGTAGGACTCAGTATGAACGGACACTCGTTCCATCAATTCTATAATTTCTGGTGATTCTAGGGTTTGTCCCTCATGGGGTGAAGCAGGGAATAAGATCACCCATAACCCTGATAGCAGATAACCCTCGTCATAGAGGGTGGTGAGGTCATTGGTTAAGACAATGCAAGAGGTTTGTCCAATTTTTCCCCGTTGTTGAGGGGTTAAACGACGCAGACGCGGACAAATTCGCTCATCCCAAAATAAGGGTTGATGCTTGGCAAAATTTTGTACCGATAAGGGAAATTCTGAGAGTAAATCTAAATAGCGATCGCAAGCGTTAGCTACTTCCCCATCCACCCAAATATCTAAATCTCGTCCGGTAAACTGATGATGGGAACGCAATAACTTTAAAATTTCCTGTCCTAACCCCAACGTTGGTACTGGTAACACCACACTATAACCGTGTGCCAAACACTCATGAATTCGCTGCATTAATTCTTTTTCTTGTTGACGACGATGGGGATGACGAATGGTCCCATAGCTGCCTTCAATAATTAAAATATCGGGAGATAAACCCCGTAATGCTTCGATGGATAGCCCTTCCACTAATTGGAGATTGGATAAAGAAAAATCCCCCGTGTACAGTAGTTTATAAGTCCGTTCCACAGTGCGATAGGTCAATAAGATAGAGGCAGCCCCCGGTAAATGGCCGGCCCGAAATAATTGCACCGTTAAATCATCAAATAATTCAAAGGGTTGTTCCCAGGACAACCCCTGACAAAAGTTAGCTGTTTTGGGGGGATTTTTTTGGTGCCAGTTAAGAGGAAGTAGCTGTTTGGTAACGTGACTGGCGTATATGGGTAAGGTGGGAAAGGCTTCATGAAGTGCTTTTAATCCTCTAGCATGATCGCCGTGGGCGTGACTACAGAAGACTGCATCGACAGGGACTTGGGTTTGATTGATTAAAGGACTAAGATCCTTTAAACCACAGTCAAGTAGGATATGATAAGGACCTAATTGTACCTCTAAACAAACCCCTTCTTGATCATGACCAACCCCATAGGGTAAACAGGCAAAACCCGTTGGACGATGCTCAGTATTAGGAGGACGTTGACTCATAGACACTTTTTTTCAGCCCTTAAGAGGGCTTAATTAGTATCAAGCATAACAAAGTTTTTTAATTGTATCGAATCTTCAGAATATAGTTTAGGGTGTAGGGTGTAGGCAAATATTATGACCCTCAGCATTGAGCAGAACAACGGTGAGTTACCCATATAGATTGGCTTTGGCTCTCAAAGGTGTTGTTAACATAACGGTTCGACT
>JASJDW010000121.1 GCA_030064955.1 Crocosphaera sp. | reverse complement strand
GGTGGTATTGGGGTAAATAAAAAGCAATAATTCTCGCTTTTTTTGAGGATAACTGAGAAGAAAAATTGTTCATATCATATTACATTAAATTTAAAGGTAAATAATTTGCAGTCTGCTCTAAAAATAACTAACTTTTGTAAAGATAGAAACAGGCTTGATCTCCTTCTTGTTTTTGGTTGAGTTCTTGAGCTTGATTGACAAAGTTTTGAAGCGTTTCTTGGCTAAATAAAGATGTTTGAGTATGGGTTCTATCTTTTAAGGGAATATCTCTAAGATATTTTTCACTGACTAGAAATTGGAAGTCTGTAGAATCATAAACAATATTTTTAATCGTAAAGCCAACTTTTTGAGCTAAAATATTCATACTATTAGGGGTATGTAAATAAAAGTGTCTTGGAGCATCTATTTGACACCAATTGACTCCATACTTTTTCCAAGCGAATGAAGAAGCAACAGGGATTCTAATTAATAAATATCGATCATTTTTTAACAAACGATAAAGATTTTCCATTACCCTTAACGGATCATCCATGTGTTCAAAACTATGATGTAATGTGATAAAGTCAAATTGTGAATCTAACTTCTCTAATTCTTTTTTGTAAATTTTAATTCCTTCTGTATAAATATCCTCTTCAATATAGGGATCAACTCCAGTTAAATTAGAACATCCTTGTTTACGTAAATAGTATAACAAAGAACCATGACCACATCCCACATCTAAAAGAGAAGATTGGAGGTTCAGGGAATAAGTTTTAAAATCTTTTCTCCAGTCCCAACCACAAAAAACAGGAGTTTTTTCAGTGGCTGGATATTGTGAATTGATCAAAAATCCAAGGAGATTGTTTTCTCCTATCAAATATTTATTTCTTTCCTTTATTAATAACTGTTTAACAGCATTTTCTTTTTTTAGGAGATGTTTTTTTGGTTGTTCAAAATAACTTTTTGGGTAATATTTAGATAAATTTTTAGGAATATCTTTGATTTGGAGACAACCACATTGACTACACTGAAAATATTCAAATTCGTCTCGATACCCAAACATCATTTCCTTAACCCAGTAAGACTGATTACTCTGAAGGTTAAAACAAATATTGCATTGATTATTTGAAGAATTCATAAGTTGTTAATCCTTAAAAGATGATAAGTTAAGCTTTAGCTAATCATTAGTTTATCAATTTATGGAACCGCTAACCATCCTATTTTTTTTAATCGAATTTATTTTGGTTTCTAAATAACGGCGTTTAAGGAATGTTTGTTTAGGTGGTATTGGGGTAAATAAAAAGCAATAATTCTCACTTTTTTTGAGTATGACTGAAAAGACAAGTTGTTCATATTGTATTGAATTTGAGTGTAGTAATTATGTAAGTATAAATAAAATTTTTTATAAATAATAAAATTTAAAATCTTTAATAGTTTTATATCGTAAAATTATTGTACAATAAATGCGATTCAACATTTTAGTCATTTTTTTTAATACTTTTTTATATAGGGTTTGATTAGGATATTCATTTTGCTTTTGTATATTTAAAATTTCTTCTATTTTCTCAGAAGAAGCTTGACCTCTTTTGATTTTTTGAATTTCTAATTTATCTTTAAAGAAATTTAGGGTTTCTAAGGACTCCCGTTTAATGTTTAAACCTGCCTTAGCAGCAGCTAAACCCATCGTATGTCCTTCACCTCGATAAAATCCATTTAATTCAAAATAAGGAGCTATTTTATCCCATTGATTCAAAAATTCTAATTCTTTACCTGAATCTTTAGCAACGACAAAGATAGCTTCATGAACAAAACTAATCTCTTCTAAATTAAGGTTTAACTTTTGAGCCATTTTAGAGAGAAGATTGAGTTGATATTGATTCTTATTATGTTTAAGAATATTTGTCCAAACAATGTGAGCAGTAATGCCTGGTGACCACTCTAATTGTTTCTCGATAGGTGCTAAAATACGGATATCGGCATCAACAAAAATACAGGAATCAAACAAGGATAACCCTTTAGCAATGACAAATCTTTTGTCATGATAACAACCTACACTTTGCTGTTTATGTTTAAAGGCTAAAACATTACTAAAATCACTGAAGTCTTGCGGTTTATCTGTTAAGATAACCATAGGAGTATCAGGGCAATATTGCTCAATATCTTTGCTTAAAAGCTTCGCTAAACTGCGATAATTTTCTCCTAGAGCTAACGTACCAAAACAAATTTTACGACCTAGTTTTTTTTCTATCTTAGACATAAGATGATAAGAATGGGTAATTTTAAGGACTTAAGAAACCAATCTTTGAGTTATTTTATCATAATCTCAAAGTGAATTTTATAAAATTCAAGATAATCAGGGTAAAGTTTGGACAAGAATTGCTATTAGTGCCTGTGTTAGTTTTGCCCTAATAGCGTTAGTAATTCAGGTAAATTTATCTAAACGGGGGAGAATACAATAATCCTCCTTCTGTCCAGAGATTATTTGGACCGCGATCTAACCCTAATGGTTGACCAATATTTCGTTCATAAATTTCTCCATAATTACCAACGTGCTTAACAATACGAGCAGCAAAATCATTGGGTAATCCCATTCCTTCCCCTAATTTATCATCTAATCCTAAAAAGCGTCTGATATTGGGATCTTCGCTATTTTCAAAGGTAGCTATATTTTGGGAGGTAATGCCAAATTCTTCGGCTTGAATTAAAGCAAATGAAATCCATTTAACTGCATCATACCAATCGGAATCATTATTTTTTACCCCTGGTCCGAGGGGTTCTTTTGATAAGACCACATTTAAGATAGTGTGTTCATTGCGATTGGGTAAAATAGAACGGCGAGCCACTAATTGAGAGCGATCGGCTGTTACCCCTTCACAACGACCTTCTTGATAGGCTGCATAGAGAGCATCTACATCTTCAAAAGTAACAGGATTATAGTCCGTTACCCCAATTTTCCGCATCTGATCGGCTAAATTCTGCTCTGTAGTGGTTCCTGCTAAGACACAGATAGATTTACCTGCTAATCCTGCCATATCCGTTACACCGCTAGCGGTTGTCACCATAATCCCTTGACCATCGTAAAAGATCGTTGGGGCAAATTCCATGCCGTTAGTGGTGTCTCGACTAATGGTCCAGGTGGTGTTACGGTTGAGAACATCCACTTCTCCTGATTGTACCGCCGGAAAGCGTTCTTGCGCGCTTAATTTGCGGTATTCTACCTGATCAGGATCATCGAATAAAGCAGCAGCGATCGCCCGACAAATATCTACATCTAACCCTGAATATTGACCATTTTCGTCTACGAAACTGAACCCAGGTACTTCCCCATTGACTCCACAGATCAGGGTTCCTCGTTGTTTAACGGTATCGAGACGACTGGTACTTGTAGTGGGGGTGGTGTCTGCGGTTTCACTCCCTCCTCCACAAGCGGTTAATAACAGTGTTATTAAAATTAAATAAGGTTTCTTCAACATAGATATTTCGTAAAAATTGGACATGAATAAGGACTTTTGTTTAGTTTAGACTACAAAGAGTTAATTATCAATTATTAATTATTAATTATTAATCACCCTCCTATGCCTAATCTTCCTGCTAAACTCGGACTTAAAGGAATCAACGTTGCTAACATTAAAAACAACGCTAGTAAGCCCCATCCTGCGCGAGTATCATCTGGTTCAGTTAATTCATTAAGACTTGGTCTTTCTAAGTCTCTTTGTAAGAATAAGATGACGACAGCCCAGTATAAAGGAATAGGATTAGCGGGACTAAATATGGTAACAATTCCTAAAATGACTAAGGTAATAATGGTGGTTCTTCTGGCGGTTTTTCTACCATAAATAGCCTGAATAATTCTCCCGCCATCTAATTGTCCTGCTGGCATTAAATTCAAGGCAGTAATCACTAATCCTAACCAACCTACAACGGTTAAAGGGTGAACATTAACAATGGAACTTTGTAACTGTTCTCCTAAAATGACCTTTGCTAAACTTCCCACTAAAATTGAACCTTGAAAAAATTGTGCGGGAACTTGAAAAAGACTCCCCTCATGGGATAATGTTAAGCCAATTATCAATAAAATTAAGGAAAGAATTCCCCCACAAGCTGGCCCTGCTAAAGCTACATCAAACAAAGCGTTACGAGTAGGGATTAAGGATTCAAAACGAGTAATTGCACCAAAAGAGCCGATCTGCCAAGTTGGTAAGAAAAATGGTACGCTCATTTTAATATTGTACCGTTTTGCTACAATTCGATGTCCTATTTCATGAACCAGTAAAATACCCCAAAGTGCTAAACTAATAGGAATGGTCTCTTGATAGCGATTCCAGTTATTAAATAAATCAAATCCTAATAAAATACTAGCTGCTTCTAAAGTGGTAACAACTGTTGCTACAAAAAGTACCAAAGCTAGATTCTTTTGTAATAGGGTTGTGGGTTGAGGATCATCACTACTGGGTAGAATAATAACCACAGGTTTTCCCTCGGTTCCTTCTACTAAAAAAAGACGATATTTTTCTCCAAAATTGGTTTTGAGTTTTTCAGATAATCGTTGATAAGATTCATCTGTATCTCCCCTTAAATTCCCTCTAAAAATAGCACCTTCCTGATAAGAAATTGTTTCCGTGGCAAAAAAAGTGTCAATACTAAAAATCCCCTTAATTAATTGTAAATCCTCATCAGGAATAGGAATAATATCCCCAACATTTTTAGGTTCTGTCTCCATTGATGAATTATTATTAACATCAGTTTTTTTCGCTTCTTCCTCTTGTATTCGTTGCGCTGCTTTTTCTCGCAACATAACATCTTGTCCCTCTGCCCTAAGCCTTTTGCCTAAGTAAATATAAAGAAGCACTGAAGCCACTAATAAAAATAAAATGCCGACGATATTCAGGTAAATTCCTAAAGCAAATAGTCCAAAAAAGATTAACCAGGGAGCCATCAAACTAACCGATTGTAACCAAGCTAATATACCTAATTTACCGTAACCTTTAGCGCGATTATAACCCCAAGCTAGTAAGCCAAAAGCGACCAAAATAATCACTAAAATAGTTGTTGTTTCTGGTGTATTTAACATGATTTTATTAACAATAATTGCAACTGTTGTAGGGAGGTTTCGTGAAACCTCCCTATGGATTTTTGCTGTTTTCAAGGGCTGCACGGAGGTTTCCTTGATGGTGATCTAACAATAACTGCCCTTGTTGGGGATCAACCCCTGTCCAGTGCATTAATAAAGCTAGTTTAACCCGTTTACCACTGCGATCAAGCAACTCAGCAGCCTCTTGACGGCTTAACTCCGTCAATTCTTGTAAAATACGCAAAGCGCGGTCATAAAGCTTGGTATTGGTTACCGAAACATCGATCATGCGGTTGCCGTAAACCTTGCCTAATTTGACCATCACCCCAGTCGACAAGATATTTAAAGCCATTTTTGTCACCGTTCCCGCTTTGAGGCGAGTGGAACCCGCTAAAATTTCTGGCCCAGTCAACAAGCGAATGTCAATATCAACGATCATAGGAACTTGTTCTGCCGGAACACAACTCATGGCGACGGTAGTTGCCCCCCTTTGCTTAGCTGCGTTTAAAGCCCCGTGAACATAAGGAGTCGTTCCGCCGGCACTGATACCGACTACTACATCCTTTTCTGTGACTTTCCGTTGGGCGATCGCCTCAGCCCCATCTTGGGGACGATCTTCCAAATTTTCCGAACTTCTGACCAATGCAGCCGCACCCCCTGCAATAATGCCCTGTACCATCTCTGGATCGGTGAAGAAGGTGGGGGGACATTCCGCTGCGTCTAGAACGCCTAAACGTCCGCTAGTACCTGCCCCAACGTAAAATAAACGCCCCCCTTGACTCAAGGCTTTACTGGTGACATCAATGGCTTGTGCTAGTTCTAATCTTGCTTGGGCGATCGCTTTTAGGGTTTGAACATCTTCGGTATTAAATAGATCCACTAACTCAACGGTACTCAGTTGATCTAAATTTTGGGAGTTGGGGTTGATCTGTTCGGTTAACAGATGACCCCGTTCTTGTATATTGTCCATAAGAGTTACAGTAAACCTTCTAATTTACGGCGAATTTGTTCTAATTCTTCTGAGGACATTTCTGATGTGGTTGTTTCCGTTTCCGTTGATTTTTCGGGTTCCTCATCCTCTCCCCAAGTGATATTTTCAACGTTTTGTTCTGGGGGAATAGCTAATTCTCCCTCAGAGATCACTTCCCAGTCATAGTCTGCTTGACGGCAAAATTCTTCAATTTCTTCCGAGTCAAAGGGTTCTACGGTTGGGGTCGGAAAATCTTGGGCTTCGAGTAGTAAGGCGTAACGGGTGGCATCGTCTTCTGACTCAAACATCAAGATTTTATTGCGATCGCCCATTTGCACGGTATGAATGCCTTCATTTTCGGTGCGGGCGTTAAAGAGTAGGACATAAATTTCACTCATAATTTCTCCTCATTTTGGCGTGACAGCATGGCTGATAATTTCACCAATACATTCAGATTATTGTTACTTAGAATATCTGATTTACGCTTTTTTCACCAAGATATAGCAGTTATCATACTTGTAAGGTACAGAGGTTATCTCTTTGAGGCAGAAGGCAGAAGGCAGACGAGCGACCCCACGCCGTTGCACGGCGTTTGGGAACGCGCGAGGGAGGCTCCGAGGCAGGAGTTGAGTGTACTTCATGAGTCCGAGAAATACTATTAATTGTCTAACATTCGCCTTGCTCTTTTCGATTGGATCAATCAATCTGCACTAGGAGAATGCTCTGCTATAATAAATCGTGGTAAGTAAACCCAAACCCTCTTGGAGAGGTGGCAGAGTGGTTGAATGCGGCAGTCTCGAAAACTGCTTTGTCGTAAGGCAACGAGGGTTCGAATCCCTCCCTCTCCGTCTCTATCTTGGTTTTTCCTCTTTTCTGAATTTTTGTAAAATTTGAAAAATTCATACATCGAACTTACGTTGTATGAACTAAAAAAAGGAAGTAGATAACTAAGCTACTCCCCTGTCAACAATTAACCGTTACAATATTATTAATATGGAGGTAGTAAAGACTGTTGAGATCTGTCTAGGTTCTGATTCTGTCCAGGATATATGGGTTGTCGATCAAGACTTCCTAAACGGTTAAACGGCCAAAAACGGATGAATGCTTTACCAATAATTTTATTTTTGGGAACAAATCCCCAATAATGAGAATCATAACTGTTATTGCGGTTATCTCCTAAAACAAGATATTCTTCTTCGGGAACCACAACCGGGCCGTAGTCATAGTTAGGATCTTCAGCAATATATTTTTCAGTAATTTCTTTACTGTTGACGTAAACTTTACCCCCTTTAACTTCAACGGTTTCCCCCGGTAGTCCAATAATGCGCTTAATAAAAGCATCGTGGAAATCTTGTGCTTTTAAAGCGTCTGTGGGATTAAATACCACTACATCCCCTCTAATTGGTTCTCGGAAATGATAACTTAATTTTTCGATAATCAAGCGATCGTTAATTTCTAAAGTTGGTTCCATGGAAGAAGAGGGAATATAGCGTGCTTCAGCCACAAAGGTGCGAATACCAAAAGCTAAAATAACAGCCGTAACAACGGTTTGGGTTAGTTCAACCCAAGGATTTTCTTTTTTAGAAGATTGAGAATGCTTATTGTTATCTTGTTTTACACTTCGAGTCATAGGATATAAGTATTGTGGGAGTTAAGCGAATCGATAGTTAGAGCGTTTAAGGTAACGAATATTTTATTTTAGTTTAGTTCAACCTAAGTCAATGAGAGAATTAAAGTATACTTGATTTTATTTTAGGAGGTTTTTTGCCAAATGACACCACTTCTTATTCGTCATCCTCGTATTCTTTTACCCGATGGTGAGTTCTTACTAGGAGATATCCTAGTTGAACAGGGGAAAATCGTTCAGGTTGCTCCAGAAATTACAGTATCGAATGCTACTAATATCATAGACGCTACGGGACTAACTTTGTTGCCTGCGGTGATTGATCCTCAAGTCCATTTTCGAGAACCTGGTTTAGAGTACAAAGAAGACCTGTTTACAGCCAGTTGTGCTTGTGCTAAGGGGGGAGTCACTTCCTTCCTGGAAATGCCGAATACACGCCCTTTAACCACCACTCAGGCTACATTAGACCAGAAGCTACACTTAGCTTCCCAAAAGTGTTTAGTTAATTATGGATTTTTTATCGGGGCAACGGCTGAAAATTTGCCTGATTTATTAACCGCTAATCCGAAAAAATCTCTTTTTTTCAGTTGTTGTTCATTATAATAAATAGTCAGATTACCCGAAGCATAGTAATCATTTCTTTCCTGCCATAACCAGTCTAAACAAGTTAATAACAGGATAATTTGTTGTAGATGTAAATCACTTTCCAAGGGAGGTTCCTCACTCCATAAATCAGTTGGAGGACAGGTAATATCAGCAATGGTTTTTAGGCTTGTCATTAATATCGCCCATAAGATAAGTGCTTGGACAAAAATAAAAGTTATTTGTTGAGTGAAGCAAGGAGGGGGTTACAGATTAGTTTATATTCCTATAAGACAGTGAAGTTTATTTATATAAGACTACTTAATTGACTTTCATCATAACAAATTGTTATAGGGTTTTTATTTGAGTTGTAAACTAGCTAGTTATGTAAAGCAGGAGGCAGAAGAGAGTTTTTATATATCATTTGTAAACATTATATGACCTATAACTTGATGAGCAAAGCTGAGAATAATACTATTTACACAGTTAAATTTCAACTTCCAACTGTTTTGTTGGGACAAAACATTCTCCTGGTAATAAGATAGGATTATTCCGAAAAATCAACTGTCCTCGGTAACTTTTGCGGTGAATAGCAATACCATAAGGTCGCTTGGCGTTTCTAGGATGTAACATACAATAGGTACGATAAATCCTTTGTGCTGCCCGTAATAAAGTGGGATCTAGAATAATAGTAGAGTCCACAGGTTGCTGTCTAGGGTCTTGTATTTGAGAGGTATAGGTCATAATTGTAATCTCCTCACACAGTAAATCTATATGTTAGTCCTTAGAATACACATCTAAGGACGGAAAAACTATCCACTATGATTCCAAAATTCTCAATAAAACTTCTCCCATGGCCTTACATCCCACTGCTTTCATCCCTTCAGACATAATATCTCCTGTGCGATATCCTTGGGCCAAAGCTTCTAAAACAGCTTTTTCCAGTTTGGTAGCTGCTTTGGGTTCATTTAACCCGTAGCGTAGCATCATAGCCGCACTCAGAACCTGCGCTAAGGGGTTGGCTTTATCTTCTCCAGCAATATCAGGGGCCGAGCCGTGGACGGGTTCAAATAACCCAGGTTTTTCTAACCCTAAACTGGCTGAAGGGAGCATCCCAATACTTCCCGTTAACATGGCTGCAGCATCGGAAAGGATATCTCCGAATAAATTCCCTGTAACGATGGTATCAAACTGTTTAGGCTCTCGCACTAACTGCATGGCTGCATTATCCACATACAGATGAGAAAGTTCGACATCAGGGTATTGTTCAGCCATTAATGTAACGCGATCGCGCCATAATTGAGAGACATCTAAAACATTGGCTTTATCAACAGAACAAAGTTTCCCGCTACGTTTTTGTGCGGTTTCAAAGGCAACTTTGGCGATGCGATCCACTTCTGATTCAGAATAGGCCATGGTATTGACTCCCCGTTTTTCTCCGGTTTCTGTCTCAAAAATGCCTTTAGGTTCCCCAAAATAGATACCACCAGTTAACTCCCTAACCACCATAATATCTACGCCTTGAACGATGTCAGGTTTGAGGGAAGAAGCGTCAATTAACTGGGGTAAAATAGTCGCTGGTCGTAAGTTAGCAAACAGGTTAAGTCCTGCACGAATAGCTAATAACCCTGTTTCTGGCCGTTGTTCGCGAGGTAAATTATCCCATTTATAGCCCCCGATAGCAGCCAATAACACTGCGTCACTATTGCGACACATTTTTAAGGTTTCTTCTGGCAAAGGTGTGCCTGTTTCGTCAATAGCCACCCCTCCAATGAGGGCTTCTTGAAATTGAAAATCAATGTCTAACTGCGTCCCAACGACTTTGAGGATATCAACGGTAACAGCTAAAATTTCAGGGCCGATGCCATCCCCTGGAAGTAGGGTAATGCGATATTGCCTCGTCATAGTTAAGTTCTTCTTTAGGTTTTTCGCTAACTTTAGGCTTTAATGGTCACTCTATATCCATTTAACTAGCGATCCTACTTTACCACGAGTTGTTAAGATTTACCTATCCGTTGAGTCAACAACTTCCTCAAAAAAAATTTTCTTCAAACGGTTGACACTGATAAAAACCCTTGTTATATTAGTAAAGGTCTAGAAAACACAAGCCCCCATCGTCTAGTGGCCTAGGACACCTCCCTTTCACGGAGGCGACAGGGATTCAAATTCCCTTGGGGGTACTTAAAAGGAGCA
>JASJDW010000125.1 GCA_030064955.1 Crocosphaera sp. | reverse complement strand
TGGAGATTGGGTTTTAGTTTTAGATGCTGATGAAGTTTTAAATAGAAAAGTTAGTCCACAACTGAAAGAAGCCATCGAAAAAGATGAAAATTTAGTCATTAATTTAGTTCGTCAAGAAATTGGTTCCTCTCAGTCTCCTTATTCTTTGGTTTCCCGCTTATTTCGCAAACACCCAGAAGTCAGTTTTTCCCGTCCTTATCATGCCATTATTGATGATAGTGTTAGTGAATTATTAAAAAAAGAAAGTCATTGGAAAATTGTCGATCTTCCAGCTATTACCGTCTTCCATTACGGTTACACTCCAGGGGCGATCGCTTCATTAGATAAGTTTAATCGCGCTCAAAAAGCGATGGAAAACTTTATTAAACAGCATCCTAATGATCCTTACACTTGTAGTAAACTCGGGGCTTTATACGCTCAAATTGGACAAGAAAAACAAGCCATCAAATTGTTAAAACAGGGCTTAAAATCCAATAAAGCGGATATTCATGTTATATATGAACTTCATTATCATTTAGGCAATCTCTACAGTAAACAACAAGACAAAGAAAAAGCCATCAAACATTATCAAAAAGCCATTGATCAATCCATTATGGCACCTTTAAAGTTAGGTGCTTATAATAATATTGGCGTGGTTTTACAAAGCATGGGAGACTATAAAAATGCAGCACAAGCTTACGAAACCACTCTAAAAATTGACCCTAGTTTTATCACAGGTTACTATAATTTTGCTATGACCTTAACGGCTATGGGACGCTTAGCCGATGCAGTGGCTATTTACGAGAAATTAATTTCTTTAAGTCCTAATTATGCAGTAGCTTATCAAAACTTAGGGGTTGTTTTATTTAAGTTAAATAAACTTCCTGAAAGTTCCGAAGCCTTTAAGAAAGCTGTTAGTCTTTATGAAGCGCAAAATAATCCTATAGCAGCAGAAAATTTACGCAATGGCTTAAAAGAATTAGGTATCTGGGAGGAATAAAGTATCTTTGGAGTTTGACGGGGAGACTGGGAGAAGTGATTGATCTATCTTCACCCCGTCACCCTATCACCCTATCACTCCCCACACTTCCCACCCTTCCCACACTTCCTATCACCCCGTCACTTCCACACCCTACACCCCACAGCCCACACCCAGGAGCGAAGCGACGATAAACTATCATCAATAAAAGACAATTTGCAACTTTGGGATGCTCCCCTGGAACATGACTACAGAAGCGATGGCTTTTTGAGTTGATCATTTACTAAATATTTGATTGTAAGGATTTTTTATTGTTATCTTTTACTCTAATTCTTTTGCCAATAATATCAGAGCTTACATTATAATATTTCGCTGCTTGAGACGGATTGAAGCTTAATAATTCTTCTTTTTCTAACTTATATTGAGTCGTTGGTTTAATGGGTTCAATGTCAAGAACTTTAATGATTTCTTGAGCAACTGCTTTAGCTAATAAGGGAGGAACTGAGTTACCAATTTGTCGAAACCCATGCCATTTTGTGACATGAAATCGAAACCAATCAGGGTATGAATGGAGTCTTGCAGCTTCTCTTACAGTAATACATCTAGGGGTAAACGGATGAATAGGACGGGGAGACGTATAGGCACCACGATTACTCGGTGTCCCTGCTCTTAAGGTATTACATAAACCATCAGGATGCAATCTCAAAAATCGGCTAATGGGTTCAATTTTTCCTTGAGGGGTATGGTTAAATCTGTCTATAGATTTTTGTGTATGTTGGGTTCTTAAACTAGAAGTTAGTAATTGCTTATTATAGTTTCTTTGGTAAGAATAATCATCAATTACATTAGATGAGTTTCTCAGATTTTTTACATAATTACTTGTTTTGCCATAGTCAGCAATTACCCAATCTCGATGATTTAATTCTGAATAACTGTTAACTTCTGGTAAGTCTTGTATGGCATCCCTTACCGTCGGAGTTGAGGATAAATGTGAATCATTTTTTTGCTTATAATCAGTAATAAAATTAGGATAATTGGGTAATATCAGTCCTTTTTTTGCTCCTAGTAAAAACAGTCTTTTTCTCAGTTGTGGAACCCCATAATTAGCAGCATTTAAAATTTTATAGTCTGTTTTAACTTGATACTTATTTTTAGCAAATTCATCAAAGATTTCTTGTAAAAATATTTGCTGTTTACCAATAGCCATTCCTGGCACATTTTCTATAACAAAGTATTTTGGTTGCAACTCCAAAACTAAGCCAATAAAATGCTTAACCAAAGAATTACGATCATCTTCTAAACTGCGTTTTCCCATCAAGGAAAAACCCTGACAAGGGGGACCACCAAATACAACGTCAATGGGTTGATTTTGAATGGTTGATAATTCTCGAATTGTATTAGCAGTTATTTGAGTAACTGAAGCACAAATTGTTGTCCAAAAAGGAAAGTTATAATGATGAATACTACAGTGAATCGGATCGATTTCCACAGAAGCTAAAACATCAAATCCTGCTTGTTCAAAACCCAATGTCATTCCCCCAACACCGGCAAATAAATCAACAGCAATGGGACGTTTTTGACTCATACTTTTGTTAGTTTATTTAGCTTATATTTCAAGAATAACGGGCGTGTGATCGCTGGGTCTTTCCTGTTTTCTTGGCTCTATATCAATTATACAATTAGTTGCTTTTTGGTACAATTTATTAGTAAGATAAAGGTGATCAATCCGCCAACCTCGATTGCGTTGAAATCCCCCTGATCGATAATCCCACCAACTAAAATGTCCCCCTTCTGTGGTAAACTTTCTAAAAGCATCTTTTAAGCCAATTTCTAATATGTTTTGTAAAACTTCTCTTTCTAAAGGAGAGGACATAATATGATTTACTTTACCTTTTGCGTTATAAATATCTATATCTTCTAAAGCAATATTAAAGTCTCCACAAATACATACTTCACGGGATTCTTGTTTTATTAAATTATCCAAATAAACTTTTAAAACACTAAACCATTGTAACTTATATTCATATTTTTCACTTCCTACTGCTGATCCATTGGGAACGTATAAATTAATAATACGAATGTCATCAATAACCCCTGAAATAACCCGTTTTTGTTCATCAAAATCTTGGGCAATTTCTTCTCCAACGATAGAAGTAAATCCTGTTATTATCTCTGTCATTGGTTGACGGCTAAAAATTGCAACCCCATTATAAGCTTTTTGACCATAAATATAAACATAATAACCTAATTCTTCAAAAGGTTCTCTCGGAAAATCTTTATCAATTACTTTTGTTTCCTGTAAACAAAGAACGTCAATAGAATTATTGGTTAACCAGTCAATAACATGAGGTTGTCTAGTGCGAATTGAATTGACATTCCAAGTAGCAATTTTCATTTTTTATGAATAAATTTAAACAATTAGTATGAATCAAAAAAATGGGTGTAGGAACAGTTACTAATGGATATTTCAAGTAGTAGCTGTTCACTAACCAATAAAATTAACAGAATTTCAAGAGAAGTCCTCATTCATAAATTTAACTTCTGTGCGATATAGCATTTCTTGGACTCATGAGGTACAGTTAATATTCAACTTCTAAACTCCTAAACTCCTGAACTCCTAAACTCCTAAAACTAGAAGAATTTGTACCTCACAAGTATGAGAACTGGTATTGCGCCGCAGCGAAGCGAAGAACTTGTGACTTCTGACTTCATTTACCCTGCATTGGCTAACACAGAATTACCGGTTAACAGTTCAATAGCAGCCTCGTATTGTAAGTCATCTTTTGTCCCAATTTGTTGATAGGAAATGGGATCTTGAGCAACCACTTTATCAGGTTGAATTCCTAACTTATGAATATCATTATGATTGGGGGTTTCATACTTAGCGACAGTAATAGCTAAACCGGCACCATCAGGTAACTCAAATAGGGATTGAATTAACCCTTTACCAAAGGTTTTTTCTCCCACTAATGTTGCCCTTTCATTATCCTTTAAAGCACCGGCTAAAATCTCACTGGCACTAGCGGTTCCTTGATTGACTAATAAGACTAAGGGATCATCAGTTAAAGCGTTTCCTGAGGCGGTAAAACTATCCTGCACTCCTTGACGATTAACTGTGTAAACAATTGTCCCTTGATTCATCCATAAACGGGCAACTTCTATGCCTGCTTGTAGGAGTCCCCCTGGATTATTTCTCAAGTCCAAAATATAAGCTTGCGCCCCTTCTTTTTCTAAATTATTGATAGCTTCTGCCATTTCTTGGGCAGCATTGGCACTGAATTGATTTAAACGGATATAACCAATGGGAAGATTCGGAGTGGGTTGATTTAAACTAGCAGTAACGGGACTCAAAGAAATGCGATCGCGAACGATTTTGACCTCACGAATGTCCGATTCTTTTTGATAGGGTAAAATAGTCAAAGAAACCGTTGTGCCACTGGTCCCGCGCATTTTTGTGGCTGCTTCATCTAATGTTAAAGTGGTGGTATCCACATCATCAATTTTTAAGATGCGATCGCGGGCTTTTAAACCGGCCGCTTCGGCGGGAGATCCTTCGATGGGGGCAACAATTTCTAAATTGCCCGTTTCAGGATTAATATTGATTTGTAAGCCTACACCCGACAATTCCCCTGCGGTACTCACTTGTAAATTATGATACTGTTCCGGTCTTAATAAACGGGTGAATGGTTCATCAAGGGTGGCTAACATTTCCTCAATGGTATCGTAGGTTTCCTCGCGATCGCCTAAAGAACGTTTTAATAAATCTTGTCTTAATAACCACCAATTTTGATGGTTGAAGGTATCATCTAAATAGGATTGATTGACCAGTCGCCACGACTGTAGCAATAACTTTTGATTTTCTGTAAAAGCATTCGCATTGGGAGTCCAAGCAAAACAATTAAACAACAAGGAAAAAATAGCGAGAAGAGTTACCCAGAATGCACGTTTTCTCATGAGACAAACTAAAATGTGAATGGTGTTGATTGCCTTAAGCAATTGATTAGTCTATTTCTATTGTGCCGAAATTGTAGCAAATTGACAGGCTCATTGGGAATGGTCTACCCAGTCACTAAGCTGTTAAGCATCTAAACTGCTAGTTGAGACGGCGGGGGAGAAAAGGTTTGAGCATTTATACTAAAATTCTAAATGAGCGTTTTAAAGGCACAATAGATTAGGAACTGAATCGTAATCATTTATTTTTTGTGACTGCCATCATTTAATAACCAGACGGCCATTTTTCCCTGCCCAGGAATATCAATTTCTCCCATCTTAGAAAATTGATAAAATTCCTGCAAGGGTTCGTATAAATTTTGACTGACTAAAATAGAGTTCGGTTTACCTTCTACGGAATTAACAATCATGAGAAAACGAGCGACTTTAGCGGTATTTCCAATCAAATTATAAATAAATTTTTGTTTACCTAATAACCCTCCAATCACTTCCCCTGAGTAAATTCCAATCCTAATCTCAAATTTTAGATGTTTTTCCTGACTAAAAGCACGCACAATTCTCAACATTTCTAGTCCCAATTCTATGACCGCTTTATCCCGATCTAATCTTGGTACAAATAAGCCACTAGCAGCTAAATAAGAAGTACCAACAGTGCTAATTTTTTCCACATCATGACGTTGCGCTGCATCATCAAATGCACTGACAATATCATTTAAAAGTCCCACTGCTTCTTCCGCACTCATCAGATCACATTCTTCATCAAATCCCACAATATTTGCTGATAATACAGTTACATGGGGAAATTTATCAGCAATTTTTTCTTCCCCTTGTTTTAGTCGTTTGACAATAGGTGCAGGCAGAGTTTTTAGTAATAAAGCATCATTTTGTTTAATTTGTTCTTCTAGGGCTTTTTTCTCTTCATCAATTGTTCTAGCCATTTTATTAAACGCACTAGCTAGTTGACAAAATTCATCATCAGATGGCACGGTTACAACTACATTTGTTTCTCCTGATGTTATTTTTTTTGCCCCTGAAATTAATCGGTAAATTGGCATAACTAAACGACGGGAGAGAACTAAGGATAAAATAGTGACAATGGGAACTAAAATAGCAGTTGTTACTAACACCCTTTTCCCAAAAAGTTGTATAGGCTCAAAGGCTTCACTAACATAAATTTTTGATAAAATAACCCAATCTAAATTATCAGCTAATTTTAACGGTCCATAGGCAACTAAAGAAGAAACACCACGATAATCATCTAAAATTCCCAATCCTTCTTCACCATCAAGGGCTTTTTTAATAGAATTTGTTTTAATTTCTTGCAATAAAATTGGACTATTATTAGCTTTGATCTTCTGAATAATTCTATCAGATACGTTCTGCTTTTCTAGTTCTTTAAAATAGTCATCAGGATTTTCTACTAAGAAACGAGATTGAGAACGAATCAAATAATCTGAACCTACTAAAATGGTTTCTCCTGTTTTTCCAAGTCCATCTTTTTGCCATTGAAAATTGCCTGTCATAATGCGATTAATTTCATCAACAGGTAACTGAAGGATAAGAATTCCGATTAAATTTGATTGTTTAAAAATAGGACTACCAATAAAAGCAACAGGTTGACCATAACTCGGACGAAAAGGGGTAAAATCGATGACCTCAAATGCTCCTCGCTCTCGATTATTTTGCAAAGTTTCAAATAGATTAGCTGCACCACTATAAGCATAAGGACCATCTTTGAAACTGGTGGCAAATCCTGTATCTTTATGAACACTGTAAACAATATTCCCTGTTTCACTATCCACTAAAAATAGATTATTATAATCAAATCTCGTAGTAATTGAACGAAAAAAACCATGAAAATTTTGATGTATTTTACTATATTGACTGCCATCTTTTGCCATATCTAAGCGACTTTTATTTTCTAAATTATAAGGATTTCTGACTAAATAATAATATTGCAAATAACGAGAAATATTATCTTTTGGAAAGTAAGTTAAAACTGTTGGATTTCCGTCTACATTCATTTGTAAGCGGGGAATAAATTCTTTTTCATAGAATCGCCAAAGATCAGAAACTAGATCCGCAGAAATTTCTTCACTTTCCAACTGATTAAAACTATCGGTAAAAGATTCCATTGCTTCAATTACTGTGGGATCTTCTGCTAACGTAATGGCTTGATTTTGAACATAGGTAAAGTAAGATTGAACTTGTCTGGCTCGAGAATTTCTTAATTCTGTGATTTGATAATATATGTTTTCTAAAATGGCTTCTTTTCCACTGGTATAACCAACATAGCTAATGACTAAAATAGACGCAATGCTGACAGCTAACAACATTAACATGAGTTTTGATTGAATACTTAATCCACTAAAAAATTTCATTCAGTTTCATTCTTACTTACTCCATCTACTTTTTAGGTTAACTTAGATATCTCTCTTCAGTCTGGAAACTTTTGTGAAACTTTATTTTTATTTATTATTTCTCCATCGTAATAATGATTAACTGTTCTTAAAAAAATATATACTAAAAAAGAAAATTATCACCTTATTTGCTATAATGGGTGAGACTAAAGTTTATAATTAAACTAACTCAGGAAATTAAAAAAAAAGTGTCAATTAATTTTCAAGAAATCATTGCTAAACTCAACGAATTTTGGGGCGCACCGCAAAGCGGATCGCTTCGAGATCGCGGATGTTTAATCGTTCAACCCTATGATACTGAAAAAGGGGCAGGTACCATGAGTCCCCATACGTTTCTGAGGGCAATTGGACCTGAACCTTGGTCCGTTGCTTACGTAGAACCCTGTCGCCGTCCCACCGATGGCCGTTATGGAGAAAATCCTAATCGGTTTCAGCATTATTTCCAATATCAAGTATTAATTAAACCCTCTCCCGATAACATTCAAGAAATTTATTTAGACTCATTAAGAGCATTAGGAATTAAACCTGAAGATCATGATATTCGTTTTGTCGAAGATAACTGGGAATCCCCCACTTTAGGAGCTTGGGGTGTAGGTTGGGAAGTTTGGTTAGATGGCATGGAAATTACGCAATTTACTTATTTTCAGCAATGCGGCGGTATTGATTGTCGTCCTGTTTCTATTGAAATTACCTATGGTTTAGAACGCTTAGCAATGTATCTTCAAGAAGTGGAAGCCATTACTAAAATTCAGTGGAATGATCAGATCAATTATGGGGATATTTTCTTACAAAGTGAAGTCGAACAATGCACCTATAATTTTGAAGCATCTGATGCAGATTTATTGTTTAAACTATTTACTTTATACGAACAAGAAGCAAAACAATTGGTTGAACGAGGGTTAGTATTTCCCGCACTAGATTATGTATTGAAATGTTCTCATTCATTTAACTTATTAGATGCTAGGGGAGTCATTGCTGTAGCAGAAAGAACCCGCTATATTGGTCGTATTCGTAATTTAGCTCGGGAAGTGGGTAATTTATATCTACAGCAAAGAGAAAGGTTAAATTTTCCTTTACAAAAGTTATAACTTAAGTCAGCATTCAGTCGTCAGCGTTCGGCATTCAGCTTTTGAATAAAAGTGGAAACCATTCGTTTAATATCAGTCATGACAGTCCTTCTTTAAGAAACATTTGGGTTGCCCTATCAACACATAAAGTAAGCTGATGGCTGAGGGCTGATAGCTGAATGCTTACTAACTTAAGTAGCCTTAGTTTTGTTTAATGTTTCTTCTAAAAAGGCTGCAACTTGCAATATTTTTAACTCTTGGTAAGGTGCAGCAATTAACTGTACCCCTAACGGTAATTGATTCGATTTTAAAATAGGAAAAGATAACACAGGTAACCCAATAAAAGATAAAGGTTGAGTAAACCTGCCTAAGTTGGGACGGATTAATATTTCTTCTCCATTAATAATCATTTTGTCTTGTCCTAATGGAGTGGCGACACAGGGAGTTGTGGGGGCAATTATCACATCAACTTTTTGGAAAATTTCTTTAACTTGATCTCGATACCAACGACGAAATCTTTGCGCTTGTATATACCAAGTATTAGGAATAAAAGCCCCTGCTAAAAAGCGATCTCTCGTTGCTGGATCAAAATCTTGAGGACGCGATCGCAAATTTTTTAAATGAAAGTTAGACCCTTCACAAGCAGTAATAATATAAGCAGCAGCCCTTGCCCGATGTGCCTCTGGAATGGTAATAATTTTGTTTATATTTAATACTTTTGTAACGGTTTCAACTGCTTTTAAAGCTTCTGGTTCTGCCCCTTCTTGAAAATAGTCACCTGCTATAGCAATGGTTAAATTATCAATACCATTATTTAACTGATCAAAACACAACTGAGGAGGCAAAGAAGTACATACAGGATCTTTTTTATCTTCCCCTTGTAAAATATCAAAAATAGCTGCCATATCTCTTACGGAACGAGTAAAGCCACCGATGTGATCTAAGCTATTAGAAAATAAAACTGTACCAGCCCTTGATAACCTCCCATAAGTGGGTTTTAAGCCTAAAACACCACACAAAGCAGCAGGAACTCTAATCGATCCGTTGGTATCTGATCCCAAAGAAAAGGGGACTAAATTAGCAGCAACAGCAGCAGCAGATCCCCCAGAAGAACCTCCCGAAATCTTGCTTAAATCATGGGGGTTTGGGGTTGCACCATAGTGACTATTTTCAGTTACAAAACCATAGGCATATTCATCCATATTTAAAGCACCCACTAAAATCGTCCCTGCTGCTTTCAACTTTTTAATAGCTGTCGCATCTTCCTTAGCTGCTGCATTTTCTTGATTAATTTTTGATCCTGCTAATGTAGTAATACCTTCAATATCAAACAGATTTTTAACAGCAAAGGGAACCCCTGTTAAAATGCCTGTATTATTACCTTTTTCTATTTCATGATCAATTTTATGTGCTTGTTCAAGAGATTGCTTTTTGAGGATAGTTGTAAAACAATTTAATGTCGAGTTTTGTTGTTCAATCTTATTAATAAATTGGTGAATAACTTCGGTAGCTGTAATCTCTTTATTTTTAATTTTTTCACTGAGGGCGATCGCATCTAAAGAATCAATATTCATGGTTTAAAAATTGGGGCAGCTTCAATATTTTCAGGCAATTCAAATTCAGTTACTAAAGTTGCAATTTCAGCAATTCTCGTCAAGTTATCAATTACTCCTGGCATAAATTCAGGGTCAATGGGTAAATCGATAATTAAAGATGTTTGTTCAATGTATTCTTTGATGGTGTTAAGCTGTTAAGCATTCAAATGACGTATAATAGAAACAGGAAAAAACGAAAATACTGAAATATGCCAGCGAAAGGATATCTGAAGCCGGAGCAAAAAGAAAAATTACAGAAAGCTCTGAAAGAGGAAGAAAATGCTGAA
>JASJDW010000124.1 GCA_030064955.1 Crocosphaera sp. | reverse complement strand
TCGATCGATGAGAGCGAACAGCTTTATCCAGAGCAAACGACCACTGCTTTTGTCACCTATCATCCTGTCGCTAGATATTTTAGTGCGTAAGAGCGATCGGCAATGGGGTCGCGCTTAGGTAATTTGGTGAAAATAATTTTACCAATGACAAGGGCGCAAACCTTGCGCCCCTACAATGAATTTGCGGTCACCTGGTAATTTTAATTATGGAAATAACCTTAAATCCAGGCGACCTCTAAGTAGATCGAAGGAGGTTTGCGGTAGGATGTGTTAGCGATGGCGTAATGCATCAAAACCTGACTATGCGGTGCGTTAGAATGCCCCCGTGACCCCTGCCCCCGTGACCCCCAACTTTGGGGGTACCTGGGGGACTTTGAATCCGGACTCCCCCAGAATTGGGGGCTGGGGGGCTTCAAAGACCTTCGTCTTGTTGCAAATGTGTCCAAATGTTAATTTCAACCCCAGCATCGCAGAGCCGTAACGCACCCTACAAGCTGGATTGGCTTTCAAAATAGAGGTCTCTAAATGAGTGAAACAAACGATGAATCGAATTGGCATCAAGATTTTATTGCCAGTAATTTGCTGGTCATTGGCTATAATGCTTGGGCAGGTCATCTGAGTCAGAACCGCGGCGCGATCGTTTGTAGTACAAATTCTCCAAAAGTGGGGATTGGCGGAGAATCATTCAAAACCCATTTTGTCGGACGTTCTCACCTTGCGCCGTTCCTGAATGCCTGGTTAGCGGCTCCTGACACTGCAATTTTGCCCCATCACTTTATGATTGCTCACATCTTGGAAGCTGTCGATAATTATTCTCCAACCACAGAGGTTATTTTGTTGCTGGAGTCTTTCGATGGAGCAACGTTCTTTTACTTGAGAAACCTACCCATTACACCCCCTCAATGCTACGAGCAAGTCCTTTTGACCTGGGATGAATTCCAGCCAGCAGTTAGTGCTGGGCATGATGTTGAACTTCCAACAATCTGTCAGAACTGAGAACTCGATAAATTGGTTATTTAAAAAACTTAACAATCTTACAGGACTTACGCATCACCGCTATATCTACTGTATAAATTGGTAATTATTGCTGATGTAACCACTATAATTAGTGCCGTTGCGTAAGTCCTGTCTTACTCAAAAAAGCCCTGATGACCAATGTTTCTTTTACTTGAAAAACCTACCCATCACACCACCTCAATGCTACGATCAAGTACGTAAGACTTGGGTTGACACTCCACGCCCTAAAAGTGCGTGGATTCTTAAGAGACAAAAATCCTTAAAGGGTTAGCCAAAAACCCCCTAGACACTCGCTCAAAACTGAGTCTGTGCTTACTTTTAACTAAAATATTGGCACTTCCATTAATATCGCTAGAACAATAATATTTATCTTTTGTCCGATACAAACCACGTTTAATTCTTTGGCCAGAAAACTTATGTTTACTGGGGTTATCGGCATTGTAAACAGGGATTTCATCTTGGTCGTAAAAACTAGCTTTAGACGAGTAAGACTCTTCTTGCTCCAAGTATTCGATACCATAGCGAGAACACAAAGCTTTAAGCTTCTGTCTCAGTTGCCAGAAAGGAATTTGAACAAAGTTCTGATTATTAGAAAGCAATCAACTTTCAACACTTTTGTGAAAGTATCATTGAAACACGCCGAACCGTCTTTTTTTGAATTAGTAAATAACTACAGGGAACAAAATATAGCGCGAGTAAAGTTGCACCGAAAATCCCTCCAGCTATGACAACAGCTAAGGGTGGCCAAAATCCTCCTCCTCCTAATAATAAAGGAACAAACCCAATAGTGGTGGTAAAAGTTGTGGTTAACACATGACGCGTCGAATGTAAAACCACTTCTCGAATGGCTCGAGGATTGCCTAATTTTGCCTCTGGATCGTCTTTAATGGCGGTTAAAACAACAATAGAATCATTAATTGCTACTCCTACTAAGCCAATTGACCCAATAATCGCCATAAAACCGAAAGGATAACCAAATAACCATAATGCAAATAATCCTAACCCCACGGAACAAATTCCCACAACCCCAATAATTCCTGCTAAACGAAACGATCCCAGAGATAACACTAAGGTTGCAACCATGATAATTGTTAACCCCCCAACCAAGGACAGTAACCCTCCCACCGCATTATTTCTTTCGGCTGATTCTCCGCCAATTTCTAGGGTATAACCACTTGGTAAAACAAAATTGAGATTTTCTAGGCGTTTTTGAAAGTCTGACAAAACTTTAGAGGGTAATATCCCTGTTTCAATAAATCCTTGAACCGTATTAACTCGTTTTCCGTTGCGTCGGGTAATTTGATTGATTTCGGGTAAAAGGGACATATTTCCCAGAGATGTTAAGGGAATTGACTGTCCATTTGCGGTTAAATCAAGGGAACGAATGTTATCTAAGTCTCCCCGTTGTGACCCATTAACTCTAACTCGAACGGGTAATTCTTCGGAAGATTCGACGATAGTTCCCCCTGTAATGCCTTCTAAAGTTGAATTTAACTGATTGGCAACATTAGCGTTGCTTAACTGAGTTAAACGGCTTTTTTCTTCATCAATTTGTAACCCTAATTTAGCTAAATTCTCACTGAGACTATCACGGGTATGGGTAATGTGAGAAACTTGGCTTAATTCTTTTCGTAATTTTTCGCCTAAATTGCTTAAAATTTCTAAATTTGAGCCGTATAAACGCACTTCAACTGGTGCTTCTACTGGGGGACCTTGTTCGAGGGAACGCACTAATACCCTAGCACTAGGGTAAAGTTGATCGAGTTCGGTTTGTAAAATAGGGATTAAGGTGCGAGAAATTTCTGGAGATTGTGTTTCTACTAAAGCTTGAGCGTAATTTGGCTCATTTCTGCGTCCTTCAACCAAATTATAGTAAAATTTGGGCGCACTACGACCAATAAACCAGTGGACATTTTTTACCCCTTGATGCTCTAAAATCAACTGACGCGCTTGTAAAATTTGACTGCGGGTTTCACTGAGGGGAGTCGATGCAGGAAATTCTAACTCAAGATTAAATTGATCTCGATCCGCAGGGGGGAAAAACTGTTCTTCAAGGGTTCCTGCTTGCATAAAACCAATTATCGGTAAGAAAAGGGCTAATAAAATCCCCAAAATTGGATATTTAAACAGTTGATGTAAACTCCAACGATATTTTCGAGTTAACCATCCCCAAGAAAATCCTTGATTGAACCATCGCAAGGGTAAAAAGGAAGAGGGAAGAGAAATTTTGGGGGTACCATGAACCGTAATAGCAGGAATAATAGTTAAAGAGATTAAAAGAGAGAAAATTAAGGCAATAATGACGTTAATCCCAATGGTTCCCACAAATTCTCCTGTAGGACCGGTTAATAATGCAATGGGTAAAAACGCGCAGACAGTCGTTAAAGTAGATGCCAGTAAGGGAATAAAAAGGTAATTTACAGTCTGTTTAATGGCTTTAATGGGATTTAAACCCATTTTAAGACGATTTTGTACCTCATCCACCACGACAATCGCATTATCGATTAATAATCCCAATGCGACAATTAATCCCGTGATTGACATTTGATGTAGGGGAATACCTAACCATTGCATCCCTGCAAACACCATCAACCCTGATAAGGGTAATGCAATGCCAACAATTAACGCAGATCGCCATCCCATCATCAATAAAGTTACAGCAAATACACACCCTGCACCGAGTAAAAGATTGAAAATCAAACTTGTAAGGCGATTTTCTACATAAGGGGTTTGATCAAAGATAATATTAATCCCTAATCCACTGGGAAGGGTTTCACCGAAGCGATCTAAGGTTTGATAAACTTGTTGTGACCATTGATCAATGCGTTGATTGGATCGCACTAATAACGCGATGGCGATCGCTGGATGTCCATTAATAATAGCAATATCTGAGGGAGGTTGTTGAATTCCTTTACTCACTAATGCAACATCCCCTACACGGGTAATTTGACTGGAAACTGAAGATTGTAGGGGAATTTGTTTAATTCTTTCTAAACTATCTAATTCTGTATCAACTTCTAGCAATAACTCATTTTCTGCATTTCTGAGTTGTCCTGATGCTACTTTAGCATCACTTTGTTCAATGGTTTGAGCCACTTGTTGTGGGGTTAACCCTAAACTGGATAATGTAATAGAGTTAATTTCAACTAAAATCTCTTCATCGGGTTCCCCTCGCAATTCTATGTCTTCTGTCCCCGAAATTGACCGTAATTGATCTTCTAACATTTTCGCACGACGGCCTAATATGGCATAATTGGGTTCATTATCCTGTTCCCAGGTTAACCCAATTAACATTGCGTAGGCTTTTATGTAAATTTCCTCAAATTCGGGTTCAGTTGCGTCTGTGGGAAGATCAACCCTAACATCATTAATTTTATCTCTGACTTGGGACCAAATTGGTTCAACTTCGGTGATTTCGTCTTGTAATTCAACTGTAATTAAAGAGAGTTCACTTTGAGAAACAGATTCTAACACCTTAATTTCTGCAATTTCTTGTAATTTATCCTCTAATTTCTCAGTTATTAGGGATTCTACTCGTTCCGCATTTGTTCCTGGCCAAAAAGTGGTGATGGTTGCCACTCGTGATATCAGTTCAGGATCTTCCATTCGGGGAAGTAGTTGAAAGGAGGATAACCCTACAAAAAGAATTAGGATAATGGTTAAAATGAGTAACCGTAAATTTCGATAAAATATAGTAGCCATTTTATAGTTCATAGTTAATAGTTAAAAAAATGCACTATAGCAGTTCCCATACTTGTGAGATACAAACTTTTCTAGTTTTAGGAGTTAGGAGTTCGGGAGTTCAGGAGTTCGGAGTTCGGGAGTTCAGAACTTAAATATTAGGTGTACCTCACTCGTTAAGAGAAACGCTATATTAATAATTAATAATTCACCGTTTGTCCTGGGACAACTCGTTGGGTTCCTTGAGTAATAATGCGATCGCCTGGTTTAATGGTTCCCCTCACTAAAACTCGATTACTTTCTGTATATAAAACCTCAATATCTCTTTTTTCAACGATTTTTTCGCCATTTTCTCCTTCAATTACCCCATAACACGACCATAAACCCCGATCGCCTTTAATTAAAGCAGTAATGGGCAACCAAAATCCTGATTTAGCAATGGTTTCAGTTACATTTAACCTGGCGATCGCACCACTGGCAACTTGAAACGCAGCACTCGATTCTAGGGTCAAAACAAGGGTTTGAGTACGGGTAGCGGAATCGACTTCTGGTAAGATGGCAGAGACTCTGGCAGAATACTGTTTATTATTAATTAATACAGAATATTGACTTTTTTGTTTGATTGTGCTAATTTTTTCCACTGGAATGCCAATTCTTACCTCTGGTTTTCCATTTTCCACTAATTTAACAATTGATTGTCCCGTAGAAACCACCGTCCCTTCATCAATTAACCTTTGAGCAATTGTTCCAGAATAAGGTGATTTTAAATAGCTTTTGCTGATATCCAGGTTTATGTCCTTAATATTCGCTTCTAGTTGTTTAATAATCGCTTTTTGTGCATTAATCTGTTCGATTCTCGTTCCTGCTAACAGTTCATCAAGACGACTTTGTGCTTCAGCTAACTGTGCAGCTAAAGCATTACTATTGAAGGATACTTCATCAAGCTGTTCGAGGGAAATTGCACCTTCTTGATACAGATATTTTCGTCTTTCCCGTTTTGCTACTTCTAAACTCAATCTTTCTTGTAATTGCTGAACATTAGCTTTTGCTGCATCAATTTTCTCTGGTCTTGCACCTCTTTTTAATTCATCTAAAATAGCTAATTGTTGAGATTTTTGCGCCTCTAGGTTCAATTTTCGAGTTTCTAGCTGACTGGTATCCAGTTTTGCAATAACTTGTCCGTTGGTAATACGATCGCCTTCATCAATATATAATTGAACCACTTTTCCCCCTCTTTCAAACCCTAATGGACTTTCTCTCGTGGTTGCTGTTTCCCCTGTATAAGTTCTTTGAATTGAATAACTAGAAATTGGAGCTATTTTTATGGTTTTTACCGTTAAAACGTTAGAAGAAGTAGCAAGAGTTGGTTTAACTTGAGTTTCTTCATTGGGACGATTCTGACTTCCCACCATAAACCCAGCGAAAAGTAATCCTCCACCCATGATGATTGTGAAGATAAAATTGCCAAAATTCATCTTTTTAGCAGAAATAAAAGGGAAATTAGCGGTAATATCAGGTTTTAACAATACTTTACTCATGATCTTAAACCGATATATTGGGTTTTGTAGTATACTAACCAAGTAGATATAAAACTTGTTGAATACAAACTTAGTTTATATTCAACTAATTGAACATGTCAAGGAGAATTTTTTGCAAACCTTGTTATTTGACGAATACACTCAATAATCCGATTAAATTTCTATTAAAAATTGAAAATGAAGCAATGGCATTAACTCACACGATTTTAGTTACTCTAGCGACCGAACCCCATACAGGATATGAAATTTGGAAGACTTTTGAAGAGACTTTGAATTGTTTTTGGAAAGCGACTCAACAGCAAATTTACCGAGAATTAGGGAAAATGGAAAAAAAAGGATTGGTTAAATCAGAAATTATCCTCCAACAAGGTCGTCCCGATAAAAAACTTTATTCAATGACAGAAAAAGGTAAAATAGAGTTAGAAAAGTGGATGGCCTTACCGTCTGAACCAGCAATTATTCGAGAAGATTTATTAGTTAAAGTTCGAGCAGGATCTATTGTAAATCCAGATATTGTTGTTCAAGAATTAATTCATCGTCGTCAAATTCATCAAGAAACTTTAACCATTTATCGAGAAAAAGAGAAGGAGTTTTTAGAGAATATTGATACTTTACCTCCATCAGACTATTGTCTTTATTTAACCCTTAAAAGAGGGATTCGTCTTGAAAATCAATGGGTTGAATGGTGTGATGAAGTCTTGGAGTATTTTAATAGTAGGAAAAGTGAGCAAAAAGCTTAGAACTTCTTTTATTCGTTTCAATCTAACTTTTTTGGATATGTTCTTCTAGGATAATTCTCCTGTTTCTTGTAAAGAATGTAAACGATGATAAATACCTTGATGTGCTAAAAGTTGTTGATGATTTCCCACTTCAACAATTTGTCCATCGTCTAAGACAACAATTTTATCGGCTTCTCGGACGGTACTTAAACGATGAGCAATAATTATGGTGGTTCTTGTGCCTAAAATAGATGACATGGCTAACTGAATCAATCTTTCTGATTCGTAATCTAAACTAGAAGTTGCTTCATCAAAAATCAGTACATCAGGGTCAATAATTAAGGCTCTAGCAATACCGATTCTTTGCCGTTGTCCTCCTGATAAACGAACTCCCCTTTCTCCTACAATGGTATAGTAACCTTGAGGAAATTGATTAATAAATTCATCAACTCTAGCAATTTTACAGGCTTTTTCTACTGTTTCAAAACTGACGGTTCTATCCCCATAAGTTAAGTTATCTAATAGGTTTCCATTAAAAATTTCCACCTCTTGGTGAACCATTGCTAAGCGTTGGCGATATTGAACAATATCTAAAGTTTTAATATCTTGACCATCGATTAAAATTTGTCCTTGAGCGGGTTGAAAATAGCGTAATAATAGTTTAATTAAAGTGGATTTTCCTGACCCTGATTTACCTACGATCGCCACGGTTTCACAGGGATGAATAAGCAAGTTAATATTTTTTAGAATCGAGTGGTTTTCGTGGTAAGCGAAAGATAGGTTATTAAAGTGTATTTTTCCTGTAAATTGATAGGATTTATGATCAATAGATTGCTGAGTTAAAATTGCTGCATCTTCTCCAGATGGAGTGTGTAAAAATTCATGAAAGCGAGAAATAGAACTATATCGACGGGCAAAAATTTCTGCTAGTTGGGTAATGGGATCTAATTCAGCATAAGCCATACTAGAAACCGTGATTAGAGTAATAAAATGACCCAAAGAAATATTACCCTGTACTGTAATAATCAAGCTATAGACAAGAATTAAAAACATTGAAGATTGGATCACAGTTTTTTGCCAAGTTACTAATTTGACATATCCTCTATGAATACGAAACAATCCATATTTTAGTTCTCTATCTAATCGTTTATCTTGTCGATTTAATTCTCTCCTTTCTGTTGCAAAACTTTTAACGGTTTTAATATTAGTAATTAGTTCAGAAGTGAAACTTTGGGTATTTTCACTATGTTTATCTAGTAATTCTTCTTGGGTAAGAATTTTGTTTAAATGTCTAATACTAAAAAATAAAATGAGACTAAAAGAAATGAGAAAAAGTAAAGAAATTTTCCATTCAATTAATAAAATAATGACAAAAATACCCAAAACCCTAATAATTTTGGGCATTAATTCTCCAGCAATTTCTGGATAAGTCCATAACTGGTTTTCGGCACCTTTCGCAATGCGATTGGTAATCCGTCCAGGGTTATACTCATCGTAAAAAGATAAAGGTAGAGTAAGGATTTTTCTGACGGTATTTTTTAATTGTTCTTGACGAACTCTTAAAGCAATTTCCCAGTGAAACCAATCCGTTAACCAGGGTTGAATAGGAGAACGAACCACCGTCACTAAACAGATAATTCCTAATAAAATACCTAAAGAAAAGACCTGATTATTAGGAAAGTTAGTCATTTTAGCAAGAGAATCAACCAATCTTTGTAAAACAGTATCGATGGGTTGATAAGACAGAACATTAATAATTTGTCCTGTAATATAAGGAACCATTAAATCGACGATTTCTAAGGCTCCAGATGCTAAAATGCTAAAAATGGCAACATTTTTATAGTTATGATAGGATTTTAGTAAATCTTTCCAAGATATCATGATTTTTATTAGGGTTATTTATCTTTGAAAAGTTCTTATTAATGGGTTTAGCTTCTGTAGGGTAACATAATTTTCGGTTTAGTTGCCAAAATAGATTATTTATATTTTCAGTTGATTGTAAGTAGGTAGGCATAATTAAAGATAAAATATTTGTAGGGTGGGCAATGCCCAAAATCATCTTTATATCAAGGTTCTAGCTTTAATTAGGAGTGCATCGCATTATGCGTTTATTTATACTCACCTACTTAGTTAAATACTCTATTTTTCTAATTGATTCATCCGTTTTTCTAAGTCCATAACCCTTTCTTTTAGTTCTATAACTAAGGTAGATAACCGTTCAAATAGAGGATCACTTCGTCCAATTAATTCACCATCAACTATCTGGGGTGAAGGGTTAAAAGAGGGAGGATTATAATTATTATTTGAATTTTGTCTTAGATTAGTGATAGCACTTTCTAAGCGACTAACTCTAGCTTGTAGGCGATTTATCTCTCCTCGCAGACGATTTTCAATACTAGCTGAAACTGGGTTAATTTGTTTTATAAAAATAACAATCAGTAAGATCACTAAAATTAGTAACAATTGAGTTTTGTTTATCATTTTTATACATTTTAGATCATAATAATAGACCAAGATAAGTTATATCGTCTTGGTCTTTTCTTAAAATTGAGTAAAATTTTAGTTTAAGGCATTTCTTGTAAATTAGGACGATTTCTACCCCCTCTTTGACGACGTTGTTGTAGAAATTGAGCAAACTGTTGACGTTGTTCTGTGGTTAAAACTTCTCGCATTTCTAACATACTTTCAAAGCGTAAGTTTCCCATTTGTTGACGAATATTAACAATTTCTTGATGCTTACTTCTTAGGTCATTTTCTGATGCGTTTCCTTGCATCATTTGACTCAATTCTTGACCTTTTGTTTGCATTTGTATTCTTAACTGTTCCATTTGAGGACGATATTGTTCCCTGATGGTCTTCAGTTGCTGCATTTGTTCGTTACTGAGATTTAATAATTGTTGAAATTGTTGCGCTCTTTCTCTCCTTCTGGGTTTATTTTCTTCTTCCTGAGCTAATATTTTAGTTTCGGAAAGTAATATAGATGATGGTGGTTCTTGAGTGGAGTTAGCTAGGGCCATTGTTCCCCCAAGACCAAGGGTTAAAACCGTTACAATCAAGGCAAATTCTTTAGAAATCATAGTAATCTTTACTCATTAATTGACGATAGATTATGGGATTAAAAATCAAGGGGTGGAAACTAAATATTGATGGTTTTGATTATCAACAGAAATCCATTGATAATAAATAGATTGGTTAGAATTTTCCCAAGGGGATGTATTCATGGTTTCTTCCCAAGCATTGATCATGAAATCTTCTATTTCTGCTGTTTCTATAGTTTGAGATTCCTGAACAAATTGTTCATATTCAGAGGGTTTCATTAGGTTATAAACTCCCCATACTGCTAATAAACTAGCAGTAATTAAGCTAGGAATTAACCATCTTAG
>JASJDW010000123.1 GCA_030064955.1 Crocosphaera sp. | reverse complement strand
GAGACAGTCTCTCTTCTATCCAATCTAGGGTTTCAAATAGGGGGTTAAAGGCTTCTTCGTAGGCTTCTTGAGTGGTAGCAAATCCTGCTTTATAAACCCCGTTATTAACTGTATTATAAATTCTATCGTTAACTTGATCAATCTCGTCTCTTAACGCTTCTGGGTAGTAATCTCCAGGTTTTGCTCCAAGATGATCAAATTCACTGTTCAACATTCGGATAATTTCAGAGGATTCATTATTAACAATGGTATTCGTTTTTTTATCCCATAAAATAGGAACCGTTACCCTTCCTGTATACTTTTCATCCGCTTTTGTATAAACTTCATACAAGTATTTAGCTTGATGAATGGGATCAGAAATAACCCCTTCTCCTGGTTCAAACGTCCAACCAAATTCTCCCATAAACCAGTGAACAACTGAGACAGAAATCATTGTTTCTAATCCTTTAATTGCTCGAAAAATTAAGGTTCTGTGGGCCCAAGGACAAGCATAGGAAACGTATAAGTGATAACGGTTTGCTTCTGCTTTAAATCCGTCTTTTCCCTCTTTGGTTATCCAATGACGAAACTGGGATTGTTTGCGAACAAAACGCCCTCCTGTACTTTTTGTATCGTACCATTGATCGTGCCAAACTCCATCAATTAATAATCCCATTGTTTGATAATCCTAATTTGTTTGTGTGCGTACTTTTTCAGTATAATCTTTTGGTTTCCATTGACGAAATTGTTTTAAGATTAATTGACGTAAGTTAAGAGGTAAATAGGACATTAATAAGCCTAAATTGGTTCGTTTTGATGCACCTAAAACCTGTTTTGATAGGGTTAAAAGTTCTCTTCCTTCGGTTGTTTTCCCTTGTTCAATTAATCTTAGTCCTAAGTCTTGTTGGGTTTGTGCTAATTTTATTTTACGCTTTTCTTCTAAGTCTTGATCAGAAAATTGATAATTATCAATACAATATAATTTGGCTTGTAAAAAGTGTAAATTTTGTCCTAAGCTGGTTTGTCCTCCATGAAAACGATATTCCATTAAATATTCAGGTAAAAAATATCCAACTTTTCCAATTAATGCTAATCTAACTAATAAGTCAAAGTCTTCACATCCATCTGCCTCTGGATCCATGTAATCTACTTCTTTTAAACAAGAATAACGGAATAAAGTTGATCCCACTTGTAAACTTTGATAATAAAATGTTTGCCAATTCAAGTCCTCAATAATACCTTGTTTGATTTGATCTTTTCCCCAACGAATTGCATTTTCTTTGGTTGCAGATTCGACCCTTTGACTATCTTTATCAATCACCCAATGATTGGTACAAACGAAATCAACGTGAGGATCTTGATCTAATATATTGACAGTTTTTTCTAGAAACTCTGGTGTTAACGCATCATCATCATCAAACTTAATAAAATAGTCCCCTTGAGATGCTTCAAACCCCGATCGCATATTACGACTTCTTCCCATATTTTTTTCATGACGAATATAACGAATTCGACTATCTTTAAATCCTGCAACAACTTCAGGAGTATTATCAGGAGAACCGTCGTCACAGATAATTAATTCAAAGTCTGAATAGGTTTGATTGAGAACACTATTCACCGCATAAGTCAGGTAATGGGAACGGTTATAAGTTGGAATACAAACACTAACTTTAGCCATAATTTTTTAAGAGATTGTTCGCTTAATTTTTCCCATAATTCCTTGTAGTTTTCTGGTTGCTTTAGTGAGGGATGTGGGAGGGACTAATTGAGTGGGTTTTTGGTCAGGATTTTTCAAAAAACGATAATGTAAAAAGGTATCTTTATAGTTAATATCTGCATCTTCTCCTTGACATAAACGGGTGAAAGATGCTGAGGAATAATTCATATAATGGATACGATGAATTGGCTTCAATCCCTGCTCATTATAAAGGACATTATCGATGTTAACAAAGGGATCAGCGTCAGCACAATTCCCTGTTCTATCTTGTCCATTGGGACTTTGGGTAAAATTGTAAATCGGCCGTTCGGTGCGTAAAGTCATATAGTTGTAGAGAAAAACATCATCCCACCACCCAATTCTATTAATCCATTCTACCTCTCTTTTATTAATTAATTTATCTTCTAGTTCTGCTAATTCTTGAGGAGGAAATAACCCTTTTTTTGAGCCGAAAAAACTAGCATCATGAATTTTCGGTCTTACCTGTTCTTCTGTGTAACAACCACTGGCTTCTATAATGGGAATATTTAAGGCTGCATTTTCTGTTGGTTTACGATGTTCCCAATCATCAAAAACAAAGTCATAATCTTCTAATTTCTTAAACACATCTTCAACAGACTTCATGGCTAAATTATCAGCTTCGTAAAAAACAAACCGATCAAAATCGCCATCAAAAGCCACAAATTTACGATGTAAATGTCCCTTATACCATCTCGGACGAGTTGCTTTACTTTCTTGATTTCTCGGATGAGCTTCCCAAACTTTATGAGCAAAATTTTCCCATCTATCAATCGATGATTGGTTTTCAAATAAACTCAAATTAGAGCGATTTTTGATCTCTGCTTTGACTTTATCTAACCGATTATCATAGGGAATGATACAAATAGGAAGGGACGAACTAACATGAACCTCAATACTGTTCAGTAAGGCTATCAGTTGATCGTAAACGACATCATTAGCCAGGGTATAAATTCCTTGGGATACCATTATTTTTCCTCAATTTTTTAGGGGTTAGCCAGTAATAATTGACCAATCTGATACACCTCAAAACCAATAAATACACATAAAATAATAGTTACCACTTTATTAAGCCAAGGAATATTACCTTTTCCGAAGAAAGAAGCAACAAATTTAGCGATAACAATTCCTATGGCCATGAAAACTAAAATTTTACCTAAGTAGGTCATTTCTTTACCTCTAATTAACTTGTGGTTCAACAGAAACTCTGTCAATATCTCCTGAGTTTAGGGACTACTGAGAAAGGCTACCATCAGGTAAAATAGCTTTTTCTAGGTTAGCTCCTTCCATATTAGCACCCCCTAAATTAGCTCCTTCCAAATTACTTTTAATCAGTCTTGTGTATTTTAGTTTAGCATTGAGTAAGTTAGCAAATTTAAAATTAGTTTGGGTTAAATTGGCTCCATTTAAGATCGCCCCTTCTAGATTAGCTCCTTGTAGGTTGGCTCCTTCTAAGTTGGCTTCTATAAGATTTACCCCTCGTAAAATAGCCCCTTGTAAGTTTGCTCCTGTTAAGGTAGCACCTTTTAAGTAAGCATTGCTGAGGTTTGCCCCTCTTAAATCTGCTTTCGTGAGATTAGAATCTTTCAAGTTAGAATCTTTTAAGTTAGCTGAAGCTAATTTAGCCCTGATTAAATTCCCTTGTCGTAAGGTGAGATGCCGTAAATAACAACCTTCACACGCTTTGTTGGTTAGTAGTAGTCTAACTGTACGCCCTCGCCAATACATAAATCCTGTCATGCCAACTAGGGCGATCGCCACTAAAATACTAACCCTTAAAATTAGGGATTTGAGAGAATACTGGTTGAGTATGGGCAAAGGGAGTAACGATCCCTTCCCTTCCACGGTCAAGGGTTCTAAAGCTTCATAAGCAGTCAACGCATTAGCAAAGCGATCGCTTGCTTTTGGGGCGGTCATTTTCCCTAACCATCGTCTAAAACGGGGATGAAGAGGGGGAAGCAGGTGTTGATAATGAAGTTGATAACTGTGAGGATCAATCAGTTGATTAATGTTTTGGCATGGGATACCTGTAAACAAACAAATCAGTGTTGCTCCTACACTGTAAAGATCAGACGCGGTGGTTAATTGACGGTTAAACATTTCTTCGGGGGGCATAAACCCCACTGTTCCCCGAAGACTACTACTCATCCCGAGATCGGAACTGCCCATTCTGGCAACCCCAAAGTCAATTAAATAAATTTTGAGTTCATTGTCTCGATCAATTAAGATGTTATCTGGTTTAATATCCCCATGAATTACTGGCGGATTTTGTTGTTGTAGATAAATCAGAATTTCTAGAATATTGAGGGCGACTTGTTTAATCTCTTGGGGGGTTAAACCTTTAACTTGCCCAAGGGACTGCGCTTTTTTATATTCCTGTACTAAACAAAACCCACTGGGGGTTTCAAAGGAGTCCAGATAACGAGGAATACTGGATAAATTAAGCGATCGCAGGACTTTAATTTCTGATTGATGGGCGCGATAACCGTTCCAATTGCCAATTTTGGCAAATTGGTATTGTTTAATGACCACGGTTTTTTGGGTATGGACATGGGAGGCGAGATAGGTAACTCGGCCTCCCGTACTATTTTTGCCTAAGACTTGTTCAATTTGATAGTTATACCGTGAAAAATCTGGATATCTAGCCATATTCCCCCCATCTTAAGGAATAAGTCTTAACAACGATTTACTGCTCACTAAAATAGGCTTCCAATGCCTGTTGCACAATCTGATTCATGGGTCGTTTCTCATCTTCAGAAGCTTGTTTGAGACGGGCAAACATGGCATCAGGAACACTGACTCGATGTTGATTTTTGCGAACACGACGGCGTTTTTTCGGGGTATAATTGTCTGAGAAGGTTCTCAGGGCATCAAAGCCGACTCTGTGACAAAATCGCCCAAAACTTTCGTTATCGATTTTTTCTTGCTTAAAGTAGGCAAATAAGGGTTCTAGGAACTTCTCAATGTCTTTATCGGGTAATTTATCGATGTAGGGTTGAGCGAGTTGGGTTTGGTTGGCATCACCCCCTAACCACAGTTGATACATTCCTGGCGCACTACCGACAAACCCTAATTCTGCCATGTAAGGACGGGCGCAACCGTTGGGACAGCCGGTCATTCTGATAACGATTGTTTCTCCCCCTAACCCCACATCATTTAAAACCCCACGAATTCGCTCTAAAATCCCTGGTAAAGCTCGTTCTGACTCGGTTATGGCTAATCCACAGGTGGGTAAGGCCGGACAGGCCATGGAATAGCGAGTTAAGGGGTCAATTCTTTCGGGTTCACTAACAATGCCACAGTGCAGCAAAATGCTCTGAATACCGGCTTTATGGTCTGGGTCAATTTCATAGAGAATGAGGTTATGATTGGCCGTCAAGCGCATGGGTAAGGCGTATTCATCTGTAATCTTTTTCAATGCCTTTTTTAACTGAAAACTTCCCTCATCCTTAACCCGACCATTTTCGATGGAGATGCCTAAAAAGAGCTTGCCGTCCCCTTGCTCGTGCCAACCGAGATAATCTTCATATTTCCAGTCTGGAAGGGGTTTAAAGGGGTCTAGGGCTTTGCCTAAATACTCTTCTACCTGAGCTTTGAATTTGTCTATCCCCCAGTCTTCGATGAGGTATTTCATGCGGGCGTGACGGCGTTGGATGCGATCGCCATAGTCCCGTTGGGTGGCTAAGATGGCTTTCATCAAGTCAAATACGTCTTCTTTGGCCACGTACCCCAAGGGATCAGCTAATCTGGGGAAGGTTTCTTCTTTATTGTGGGTGCGCCCCATTCCGCCCCCAGTGAGAACGTTAAACCCCAATAACTCCCCATTATCATCAATGATAACCACTAAACTGACATCGTGGGTGTAGAGATCGATGGAGTTATCCCCTGGTACGGTCACGCTACACTTAAATTTACGGGGCATATAATGTTGCCCGTAAAGGGGTTCTTCGCTATCTTTAATATTGATTCCGTTGCCATTGCGTTCACGGGCCGCAGTGACTTCAGGTGCTTCTTCTGCGGTAATGGCTTTTTCCCCATCTAACCAAATTTCGTAATAGGCATTGGTCTGGGGTCGCAGCAGATCGGCTATTTTGTCGGCGTATTCCCAAGCATATTGGTAGTCAGGGCGATCTTTGAAGGGTGCTGGGGGTGCCATGACATTACGGTTAAGATCTCCACAGGCCCCCAAGGTTGATCCCATGCTCTTGACAATAGCTGCGATCGCTGATTTAAGATTTTTCTTTAAGATGCCATGAAGCTGAAACCCTTGTCGAGTGGTCACTCGGAGAGTACCATTTCCATATTCATCACTAAGGCGATCAAGGGTTGAGTAAAGTTGCGCCGAGATAAACCCTCCAGGGTTACGGGTCCGCAACATCATTTGATAGTCTTTTTCTTGTCCTTTTACACGGTTATCTCGGTTATCTTGTTGATAAGATCCATGAAACTTGAGGATTTGTACAGCATCTTGGCTAAAATGTGTACTATCTTCTAATAATTCGCTTTTGAGCGGCTCTCTTAAAAAGTTGCTGCGTTCTTTAATGTCTTCTAGTTTAGAAACTTTGCGGGTAGGTGAAACAGGAGTTTTGACCATTGCAATGAATATTAAATGCGGTACTAAATTTAGCTTTTCTCGCTTATGGCTTAGTCAGGTATAAAGTGACTTTTTTCATTCTAACTGTTTTCAGTCTCCATAATTCTTTAAAAAATGTGACAGAGATTTTATTTAAGGTTTTCATTGATCAATTCTGTAATTTACTAAGCTGCTTATTGTACCATTGGTTAATCAATTTTAGTTTTCGTCCATCGACTAGAAAAGAAATGAATAGTTATTAATTATTAATTATTAATTATTAATTATTAATTATTTATTTTTCTCCTGCTCGACTCCTTATGTTCGTGAGGATGTGATATAACTATTAAGACGAAGGAATGGGAAATACTATCTTTTTTGACCCGTCACTGGCTTTCTTTCAGTGATTCTGGGGGTTTTCATGACCCAATTTCCCATAACTTACTCTAAGTTCACACTTTGTACTATCGTTAAGTTCTTCATGACAACATTGCTTACTCAGTCTCAACCGTCGGTTTCTCCTCAACTGGATGAGAATATTCGGTTACGTGACATTTTGAAAACGTTACCCGCAGAGGTCTTTGTTAAAAATCCCCGTAAAGCCTGGTTTAAGGTGATTCTAACTGTTTCTATGGTGGCTTTAGGATGGGCTGCTTTAGCGGTTTCTCCTTGGTACTTACTGCCTATTTTATGGGCATTTACGGGAACAGCCATGACAGGATTATTCGTCATAGGCCATGATTGTGGCCATCGTTCTTTTTCTAATAAAACTTGGGTCAATGATTTCGTTGGCCATGCTGTTTTTTTACCGCTATTTTATCCTTTTCATGGTTGGCGTATTCTCCACAATCATCATCACAAACACACCAATAAATTAGATGTTGATAACGCTTGGGACCCCTTTATGCCAGAATTTTACGAAACGTTTTCTGCGTTTGAAAAGTGGGGCTATCGACAGTTACGGGGTCGTTTTTGGTGGTTTGCTTCTGTGGTTCACTGGGCAAAAATTCACTTTGACTGGACTAAATTTTCAGGAAAAGAACGGGAACAAATTCGCTTTTCTGCTTTAGTGGTTATTATTGCTGCGATAATTGTTTTTCCTATTGCCTTTGCTACCCTAGGAATATGGGGTGTGATTAAGTTTTGGTTATTCCCTTGGTTAGTCTTCCATTTTTGGATGAGTACCTTTACGTTAGTTCACCATACAGTTCCTAATATTCCCTTTCAAAAAGACGGGGAATGGAATGAAGCCAAAGCGCAATTATCTGGTACAGTTCACTGTGATTATCCTCGTTGGGTAGAAATTCTTTGTCATGACATTAATGTTCATATTCCCCATCATATTTCCACAGGAATACCGAGTTATAATTTAAGAATAGCTCATCAAAGTTTAAAGGAAAATTGGGGTGATTATTTGTGTGAACTTCGTTTTTCTTGGCCCTTGATGAATGAGATAACAACTCAATGTCATCTCTATCATCCTGAGACCAACTATCAAAGTTTTCAACAATATTATCAAAGTAAAAAATAAAATTTTGTTCTCAAATACGGTGATGTAACTTACTTTTGGGGTCGCTAATCATTAGCGATCTTTTTTGTTATTATATAGCAACTTCCCTATTTTTTTAATATAGATATTCCTCGATTTATGATAACGAAAAGACTCCAACAACTGGCTACCTATCTTCGTCCCCATTGGCGCGCTGTTACCTATGGCACGATAGCACTACTGGTAGTCAATGGGTTAGGGGTTTACATTCCCCTTTTAATTCGAGATAGCATTGATAATCTGAGACAAGCCTTTAGTTTTGAGGAAATATTACGGGCTGTCCTGCTTATTTTTGTTTTAGCTTCTATTTCTTGGGGAATTCGGATGCTGTCTCGTCTTTGCATTTTTGGAGTGGGACGGGACGTGGAGTTTAGTCTTAAACAAGGCATCTTTGAGCATTTATTGACCCTAGAACCCGCTTATTTTTCCACAAACACCTCAGGAGACTTAATTAACCGCGCGACGAGTGACGTGGACAATATTCGTCGCTTGGTGGGGTTTGCGTTACTCAGTTTAGCCAATACCATTTTTGCCTACGGCCTAACCCTTCCTGCTATGTTAGCCATTAATGTGCGATTAAGTCTAATAGCGGTAGCCGTTTATCCTTTCATGTTAATTACGGTACAAATATTTAGCCAAAAATTACAACAACAACAGTTAGAAGTACAGGAAAAATTGTCCGATATGAGTCAACTCATTCAAGAGGATATGAGTGGCATTGCTTTAATTAAAATTTATGCTCAAGAAGAGAATGAAAGACAAGCATTTGCTAAAAAAAATCGTCAGCTTCTCAAGGCTAATTTAAACCTTGCTCAAACTCGAAATTTTTTATTTCCATTAATTGAAGGATTATCTTATATTAGTCTTTTATTACTGTTAGCATTTGGTACCTCAGCCATTAATCAAGGAATTATTAGCATTGGGGATTTTGTGGCTTTACTTATTTTAGTGGAAAGGTTAGTATTTCCTACTGCTTTATTGGGGTTTACTATTACAGCTTATCAACGGGGAGAAGTGAGTATTGATCGTGTACAAGCGATCTTTCAAACCCAGCCTAAAATTTATAATTTACCGAATAGTATTTCCTTGCCAATAGAATCAATTAAAGGAAAAATGACTGCACAAAATTTGACTTATACTTATCCAGGAGAGCAAAAACCAGCTATTAAGGATATTAATTTTGTTATTGAACCAGGAGAAATTATTGCCATTGTTGGTCCTATTGGTTCAGGAAAAACAACCCTAGCTAATAGTTTTACTCGTCTATTAGATATTGAGCAAGAACAGCTTTTTATCGATGGTTATGATATTACAGAGTTAGATCTCAAAACCTTACGACAAGCTATTGCTTATGTGCCTCAAGATAGCTTTTTATTTAGTACCACCATTTTAAATAATATTCGCTATGGTGATCCCCTAAAAGAATCCTTTGAAGTAGAAAATGCAGCAAAACAAGCACAAATTCATGCAGAAATTTCCAACTTTCCCCAACAGTATGAAACCATAGTCGGTGAGAGAGGAATAACTCTATCAGGGGGACAACGTCAACGCAGCGCACTAGCTAGAGCTTTAGCCATGAATTCCCCTCTATTAGTATTAGATGATGCTTTATCTAGTGTGGATAACAAAACAGCTACTAATATTCTCAATAATCTCTCCCAAAACAGACAAAGAACTATTGTTTTCATTTCCCATCAACTGTCTGCTGCTGCACAAACCGACCGCATTTTTGTTATGGATTATGGGAAAATTGTTCAGATAGGAACCCATCAACAGTTAGTTAATCAACCGGGTCTTTATCAACGTTTATGGCAGCAGCATCAATTAACAGAAACTATCAGGTGACATACCTACGCACTCCGTAAACTTCGTGCGAGGCTTCCTCTTTCAACAGCCGAAGCCTCTACAAGACAAGTCTTGCTTTGGTCTTACTCAGCCTCCGCAGGTTTTACTCACAAAAGTGGTACTAACTGGCGCACAGTTTTCACGCTTGCCGAGGCAGACTCCCTGTGTCCCAAGGAGTAAATATTAGGCTGGTTTTGTCTCCCATCCATAGCCTCTTACTAACTGGACTAGCGGGATATGGGGCAATTTCTCAAGAAATTGGAGGTGTCTAGTCTTTATGCAACGGAGAGTTCGCTCACCTCGGCTACGTCTCTTTATCTCCGCTTTTCCTTGGTTATAGTTTATCAGGGAAGTTGATTCTTGTCCAGTAAGTTATGCCCTGGCTTTCATGAGGGGCGTATAAACTGAGGAGGTTTCCTCCTCAGTTTATACGCCCCGTCCCTCGCACTGCGTTCCTTGTACGGGGATTTCTCGCGGCTGAATCGGTTAAATTCAATGAGGTGGGAACATCCCACCTCATCTATTACACAGTTTGATAGGTTTTGAGACTCCCTGGGTTAAAACCGCAGGGATTCTAGTCGTAACTTTAAAATGGGATAAATCCACATTTCAAAGTTTGTTTCTAGTTACTATTCTTATAGTCACCTACCAGAATAGAGAAC
>JASJDW010000127.1 GCA_030064955.1 Crocosphaera sp. | reverse complement strand
GCAGCTTCTAAGATGTTGTCAAAGGTTGTTTCTATCATCTTCTTGTTTTCTCTCAAGGTCTTGGTATCTTAATAATAAAACTTGTTCAGCTAACCCTCATTAGTCGTAAACTATATAATTGAAACAATCACCAAGGAGTTGGCGAGTGGAACGCACATTTATCATGATTAAACCTGATGGGGTACAACGGGGACTGGTGGGTGAAGTCATTGGTCGTTTTGAAGCTAAAGGGTTTACCCTAGTGGGACTCAAATTAATGTCGGTGTCCAAAGAGTTAGCCGAAGAACATTACGATGTCCATAAAGAACGTCCTTTCTTTGGTAGTTTAGTGGAGTTTATCTGTTCTTCTCCTGTGGTAGCAATGGTCTGGGAAGGAGAAGGGGTTGTCGCTTCTGCACGAAAACTCATTGGCGCAACCAACCCCTTATCCGCCGAACCTGGAACTATTCGGGGTGATTTTGGGGTTAGTGTGGGACGGAACTTAATACATGGTTCTGATGCCATTGAAACCGCCCAAAATGAGATTAGTCTCTGGTTTAGTGAAAAAGAGTTAAGCGGTTGGGAACCTACCCTGACACCCTGGTTATACGAATAGGTGTTAATGTAGCCCTTTTATTAATAAAAAGGGCTACCTGTTATTCACCAGTAGATAAAAGAGTATTAAGAAGAATTATCAAAATAACACACACAATTACGTCCATTTTCTTTTGCTTGATAAAGGGCTTCATCTGCTTCTTCAATTAATTGTTGATATTCGTCTTGTTGTTGAGGAATTTGACAAGCAACACCCAAACTAATGGTAACATAGTCACTAACCAAAGAATTTTCATGGGTAATTTTCATGGTTTCAATGGCATTTCTAATCATTTCTGCTAAGGTTAATGCTCCATTTAAACCAGTATTAGGTAAAAGAACCACAAATTCTTCTCCTCCGTATCTAGCCACTACATCAGAAGGACGTTTAATCTGTCTTCTTATTTTTTGAGCTATTTTTTGTAAACAACTATCCCCTCCTAAATGGCCATAGGTTTCATTATAAATTTTGAAGTAATCGACATCGCAAAAAATGAGAGAAATTTCGGATTTTTCTCGTCTTCCCCTTTGCCATTCTCGGTATAAAACCTCATCAAAATAACGACGATTAAAAATCTGGGTTAACTCATCTAAATTAACTAACGCTTTTAGTTTTTTGAGGGCTTGTTGTAATTCTATGGTTCTCTGTTCAACTCTCTTTTCTAAAGTGTGACGTGCTTCTTCTAATTCAGTAATATGTTCATCAATCCACTGAATTAATTGATTGATAGAAGTGGCTAATTTTCCAACTTCATCTTGAGTTGTTATGGGAGCTTTTAATTTAAAGTTTGATTCTTGGATGACTCCTTGAGCTATATAGGTTAATTGTTCTAGGGGATAAGCAATCATTTTACCTGTATAGATAGCAGAAATAGTAGAAATGATTAAAGATATTACAAAACTACTTAAAATAATTTTTGTTCTTAATACATTTGCTTTCATCATCTCTTTTTCAGCATTTTTTTGATGATTTTGAGCAGAATTCATAATAAGAGATAAAATTTCTGATAATTTTTCAAATTGAATTTCAAGATTTCGTATTTTTTGGCTTTTGATAAGCTCTAAAACCATATCTTGACTATCTAGTTGATTATTATTACTAGAAATTGGTGTTATGATTTTCCAAAGAGATGTAATATTTCTTTGATATTCATCTAAATAATAGTCATATTTTTTGATTAAATCTTTTAAGTCTTGATTGTCAATTCTGTCATTATTTTTATCTAAAAAATTATTCAGTTCAGACAAAGTATGTTCAGTTTTTTGACTATTGAGACTAAATTTATTAGTTTCATACTCAAACCAAATAGAGTCATCGATAACAACAAGCAAGGTTTTAGGATGAGAACGAATCTGTAAAATATGATTGTGTAGCTGAGATAATAAAAGAATCTTGTGATTAGCTAATTGTAATCTAAAGTAAGCCTTTTTTTCATAATAATTTCCTAACGTCAGTCCTGAAATAATCCCTAGTATAAAAATAGTAATCACAATTACATAACCATATCCTATCTTGTGACCAATCTTACTATGGGTTAATATTCGCTTGAAGTAATTAGTAACAAACATACAAATAGTTTCTCAGAGTAGATAGTCTACAGAAATTTCTCTAAGATTGAAGATTACTCTAAGCATTCACATCAAATAATAAACAATAAACACTCTTATATACTAAAATAGTAAAGTAACGGTAAAGATAATAACAATATTTTCCTGATATTAACCAAAAACAAATAAAAAATAGTCCCATAACTATTATATAAGTAGAACGGTGTTGCTTTTAAAAAATCTTATTTATCTATTAAAACTAGATTAAATTCTAGATTATCGTTTATGATAACTATAATTAAATATGAAGACCATGATATTGACGCATAGAAAAAAGTCTATATGAATAAATCATAAATATAACTCTGACTAACGATAATAGTTTATTAGCGTTATGATAATCAACCTTAATAATATTCAAAGTATGAAAAGACGAAACTTTTTGGTTTATGGTGTATTATTCTTGATGGGTTGTGTGTCCAAACAAAAATTAGAAAATCAGCCTATCATCTCTTCTAATTCCATTATTCCTAAAACCTTACGTTTTGCTGTTACTGATGCAGTAGGAGTAGGGGAATTAGAAGAAAAATATGAACCTTTTAGACAAGTTTTAAGTGAAGTATTAGATAGTAATATTGAGTTTTTTCCTGTGAATAATTATTTCACAGCAGCAGCAGCCTTAAATGGCCATGAAGTTGACTTGGTTTGGGCTGGTCCTTCGGAATATGTTGTCATTAAAGCAAGGAGTCATGCTATTCCTATGATTGGTATAAAACGGGTCAATTACTATACAATGATAGTGGTTAATAAAGACAGTGGGATTAAATCATTAAAAGAGTTAAAGGGAAAAATAATTGATTTTAGATATAATGGTTCAACTAGCACTCATATAGGGGGAATAAAACTGTTAATGGATGCTGGTTTAAACCCTCAAATTGACTTTAAATCTATTATGTCTGAAGAGGATACTTTAACTCCCTTGATTAAAAATATTGCAGATGCTTGTTCTAGAAATCCCTATCAATATCAGGAAGCTTTAGAAAAAGATGATTTATCAAAAGCTAACTTTCCTATTATTGCCACAGGACAACCTTTACCCAATGATGTTTTAATAATGGGTAGTCATATTCAAGCTGATGTTATTAATTATATTAAGCAATTAATCCTCAAAAACCAAAACCAACTAATAGAAGCTATTTTATCTGTTGACGCTTTAAAAAATAAGTTTCAAGGTTCAACCTTAACTCCCGCAAAGGATGAGGATTATAATATCATTCGTGATGTTTATGAACAGATGGGACAAGGAGATTTTTTATTCAAGTAAATAAGTAAGCAATTACGTTTTTTTGAAGCGATTTTGTGCTTGTTTAAACGCTTCTTTCATCACCATTTGAATTTGATCAGGATTGGGTTTTTTTCCCCCCATTAAATCTCCAAAATAAACACAAGCGCCTTCTCCTAATGCCCAAGTATAAGCCCCTGCCCAAGATGCAGCAATAATACTTCCCAAACCAGGAATAAACTTAATTAATTCTCGTCCGATAGACTGGGCTAAAAATCCCCCTGCGATCGCACTGACGATCCCACCAGCTTGAGACGGGGTCAAAATTTGTCCGTAGAGTTTCCCTAATAATGTCACCTGAGACACTTGTAAGGCGGTTAAAACAGGCATGGTGGCAAAGGGTAAGGGAACAGCTGCTAAGGTAGCTGCTGCAACGGAAAATGCCCAAATGTAACGACGGGCAACATCTCGATACAGATTACCGATTTTTTGAGTCGTTTCTCCTTCCAACAGTTGATGAATCGCCACAGATTCCGCTTCGGGTAACTGCTGTGCTATGGTATCTCTGAGGGTTTCTAACCCATAAAAAACAGGAGTATAGCCGTCTTCTTCTAAGGTAAAATCAATAAGAATAGCATCATCATAAAGCCCTTGAAAATCCTCTTTTATCTGGTTAAAAGCCCGATTAATGTCTTCAAAATTAGGAGGATAAGGGGGATGATCGGCAGTCTGGGAAGGGTAAATTTCGTGAAGACAAGTAACAACAAGAAGATAGGGAATTTTCGGAGATAATAGACGTAATTGTTGAGCAACTTGGCTTAGGGTTTTTGTTGCAAAATCATTAATCTTAACAGTTAAAATTACAACTCTGGCCTGATGAGTGGATGTTTGTAATTTATCAGTTAATTCTTGAATAATAGACTGAGTATTTTGTTGAATGTCCCCTAATCCTACCGTATCCGTAAAAATGAGTAAAGGAAGATCATCGTTAGGATAAGTATATTGGTTTGTATGTTTAGTATGGGGACGAAATCCTTGACCAACAATTTCTTCTGAAACTCTAGTTAATCCTCGAACAATTGAACTTTTTCCTGATTGAGTTTTTCCAATTAAAATCGCTTCAGTGGTAGGTAACTTTTCTCGAACCGTTTCTAAAATTTCTGCTATTTGTACATCGCTTACTTGAAACCATTGAGGTATTTTTTGCAGTAATAATTTATTTTTGAGAAAACTTTTGGTTGACTGTAAAAATTGATTCATGTTGAATGCTGTTAACCTAAAAAAATAATTAAAGCAGAGTAATTAAGTGATCGCTTATTTCATAGGTTCAAGACGAATTAATTTACCATTGGGATCATCCGTTAACACATAAATAAACCCATCACGACCTTGTTTAACATCCCTAACCCGTTGCTCAAATTTTATGGGATATTCTGCTACAATTTCACCAGCATCATTTAACTCAATACGAATCACTTCCCTGGCCAATAAACCTCCTGCAAATAAGTCTCCTTTCCAGTCCATAAACTGATCCCCATCATATATCGTTAGTCCCGATGGTGCGATCGCAGGAGTCCACACAATCAACGGATCGACCATACCCGGAAGCGATCGCTTATCTGATATCTCACCCCCTGTATATTCCTGACTATGAGTCACCACTGGCCAACCATAGTTTTCTCCTACTACTATTTTATTCAGTTCGTCTCCACCCCTCGAACCGTGTTCCGTTGACCATATTTGACCGTTTCTTCTATCAATGGTCAAACCCTGGATATTACGGTGTCCATAACTCCAAATAGCAGGGTTAGCATCTTCTTGACCCACAAAAGGATTATCATCAGGGATGCTACCATCATCATTAATGCGTATAATTTTACCTAAATAACTGTCCAGTTTTTGCGCTTGTTTGCGACTTAACTCACCCTCTATCTTTAACGGTGGGTTTCCTCCATCTCCAATGGATGCTAATAGGGTTCCATCATTTAACCACAGCAAACGAGATCCGAAGTGTTGTCCTCCTGTTTTCATCGGAGACACTTCAAAGATTACTTCTACATCTCGTAGTCGATTTTCCTCTAAAATAGCACGGGCGATCCGAGTTTGGTTGCTGCTACGAGTCCCCGAAGCATAGGTCAGATAAATGTAACCATTTTCCTCAACATCAGGGTGTACCGCTACATCCAATAATCCTCCTTGTCCCACTGCAAGGACTTCCGGAACCCCTCGAATCGATTGGGGTTCTAATTTTTCATTTTTTACAATACGGAGTCTTCCAGGACGTTCTGTGATGAGTAGATCACCATTGGGTAGCCAATCCATACCCCAAGGATGTTCTAACCCCTCTATTACTGTAACTTGTTTGACTTCTTGTTGGGTTTGTGATAGTTGACTGGTTTGATTCCCAGTTGGTTGAATTGCAGGATTGCGGGAAGAATTTGAAGACGAAAAACAACCTCCTACACCTAATAAAATAATTATATTGAATATAGCTGAATAAAATCGTTTACAGTTCATTAATCTATTATTCATATCGATAATTATCTCTCTTTAGACTACAGATGTTTATATTGTAGGGGTCAACGGCCGTTGACCCCTACGGAAATGTGTAGCCAGACTTTAGGAAATTGGTATTAGAAAGACGGTGGTTAAAAGATTCAGAAGTAATTAGAAATCATCAGAAAAAGTTACAAAGTAAGCTTAATCGCATTGACTTCTTTTTGGGCAAGAAGTTTGAAGACTTTAATCGTAGAGACACTTATCACTGATTAAGCGATCGCAACCTTTACCCCTAGCACAATTACCCCTAGCACAATGAAATCATCAAAATCTTTTCTCTTCTTCATGGATTTAGCCCGTCAAGGTGCCTTGGTTGAAGGCCGGTTAATTGCCTACGACAATGTTTATGTTGCTACTTCTGGTTGCCAAAATAACCAGCGTTGGGATTCTCAAGATGATCGCGGCCGTGGACCAATTCCCAGATGTGATCAAGTAAATATTGATCATTATACGGTTCAAACCACTCCCATTTATTTACCGCAGCGAGGCATTGAAGGTAACTTTTTTAAGATTGATCCGCACCTGGTTAATATTTGGGGCAAAACTCGTGGGGATTTCGGCATTCACTTTGATGCTAATGCCCCTGGCAGTGCTGGCTGTGTGGTAATCAGAAACAAGAAAGCCTGGGATGCTTTTCAGGAATATTCGTTGCAGCTTCGCCGATGAGTTCTAAATTTCTGAGAGTTGCATCATAGTAAGGTTCGCTGTTGATAAAGGCTACCTGATCAAGATTTTGGGTATATCGCTGAACTTTTTCGGCAAAAAGGATCATATCATCGACGTAAAATCGCCATTCTCTTTTTGGTGTATTGCTATTGCTAGACATCGATTTTTTCTGCGTCGATATAGGGTTGTAGTTCGGGGCGTAGGGCGTTTTCTGTAATCAAGTCAATAGGACATTTGAAGAGGTCTTCAAGATAAAACAATACGCCAAAGTATTTTTTTGAGTCGGCTTTTCCGGCAAAACTAATTAATATATCAATGTCGCTTGTTTGAGTAGCAGTATCCCTCGCAGTGGAACCGAATAGAGCGATTTTTGTAACTCCATATTTTTCCTGAAGCAAAGCTTTATTTTGGGCAAGAAGTTCGAGGGCTTTTTGTTTTTTCATCGATTCATTATGTAGACTTTCTCAAAAATATCATCTAAAGTTTTTAATTCAGTGATAATAGCCATGATAAAACTAGGATACTAACTGATAAATTGCTGGTCGATATTTAGGTTCAGGAATGGGTTTAGCTTCAACTTTAGCCGTTTCCAACCATGCAGTTTTTGCTTTTAATACTTCCCTTAGTGCTTCTTCTTCGGTTGAACCAAAGGCTGAACAATATTTTAAATCAGGAATATCAGCAATATAGCCGTCATCTTCTTCACTATAAAAGATGTTGATATGATAGCCTTTCATTGTTAATCCTCCAAGGTTAGTGCATATTTTTCAACTAAAGTTAAAAATTGATTAATTTGATAAGGAATAGCTTGACCTTTTCTATTTTGAAGATTGACAAGTTCTGGAATGTCTGGATGGGTAAAAATATGATGACTACCATTAACTCTTGATAGAGTAAATCCAAAAGCTTCCACCAAAGACACTAATTCATCGAATGTGATATTTTTTGAACCAGTAAGAATCTTTGCTAATAATTTACGCTTTTTGGACATTTCATAAGATATTAAGTTCGATGAAGCGATCGCTTTCTTTACTTCCCCCATCCCAGAGGTTATAAGCGCATATCCTTTCTATTATTTACATAATATCATGTAAAGTAATGTAAAAGCGATCGCCATAATTGATAGTTGTTAAAATTAATTCATATAGCGTCTTTTAGTTAAATAAAATGTCAACAACAGCCGATAATGACCTCAAAGAATTAAAAGAGTTAATTAAAGCCCAAAATAATCAACTTGCTAACCTCCAAAAAGATATGAGTGATTTAAGGGTTAGTGTCGGTAAAATTGAAGCTACAGTGCAAAATCAACAGCTATTTGTCCAGAAAATCCCTGAATTAATTGACACAGTAATCAAAATGGAAGCAACCGTAGAAAATCAACAGCCATTTGTCCAAAAAATTCCTGAATTAACCGACAAAATAGGTAAAATAGAAGCTATCGTAGAAAATCAACAGCCATTTGTTCAAAAAATTCCCGAATTAACCGACAAAATGGGCAAAATAGAAGCAACCGTACAAAATCAACAGCCATTGTTACAGAAAATTCCTGATTTAGCTGAAAAAGTTGGAGAATTAAAGAACTGGAGACAAATCGTGATTATTGCTGTAACAGCCTTAATTAGCAGTTTCGTGACTTGGGCTATACGAGGAGGAAATATAAAATTTTAATGTAAAGTAATGTAAAGAGCTATTGTAAAATAACCTATGCAAAGCAATCAACTATCCGTTAGAAACATTCATCTCCCTATCTTGGGTATTGGTACATGGGCTTGGGGAGATAATTTATTTTGGGGCTATGGTTCCAATTATGGAGAAAAAGAGGTACAAGAAGCTTTCAATGCAGCTGTAGAGGCTGGTGCAACCTTTTTTGATACGGCAGAAGTCTATGGCTTAGGAGAGTCAGAGAAACTCATCGGTAAATTTCTCAAACAAACCAGCCAACCCATACAAATAGCCACTAAATACTTTCCCTTACCCTGGCGTTTTAATCAGGATGCGGTAGGGGAAGCGTTAACTGCTAGTTTAGACAGATTAGATCTTGAACAAGTGGCTTTATATCAAGTCCATATGCCTTTTGACTTTTTTATGGGGCAAGAAACTTTAATGAAAGCCTTAGCAACAGAAGTCAAAAAAGGTCGTATTCTGACTGTTGGGGTAAGTAATTATTCCGCCAAACAAATGCAGCAAGCTTATGATTATTTAGCAAATTATAACGTTCCTTTGGCTGTTAATCAGGTGCGTTATTCTTTATTAACTCGAAGTATCGAACGCAATGGAATTTTAGATAAAGCCCGTGAATTAGGGGTAACAATTTTAGCTTATAGTCCTTTAGATCAAGGATTATTAACCGGAAAATATACTCCAGAAAAACGAGAAGTTACAGGGGCAAGAAAAATTGATCCTAAATTTTCTGCTGCTGGTTTAAAAAAAATTGAACCGATTATTAATCAATTAAAAAAACTGGGAGAAAAATACGACAAAACCCCTGCTCAAGTTGCTTTAAATTGGTTAATAGCACAAGGTGATGTCATTCCTATTCCTGGGGCAAAAAATGCTCGACAAGCTCAAGAAAATGCAGGAGGGATGGGTTGGCAACTGAGTAGTGAAGATGTTAAACAACTGAGTTTATTAAGTAATAAATAATTATCTGAAAGCTTAAAGAAGATAACCGATAATAATCTTGTTTGAAAAATGGGTAAAATTAAAACAAGATAGCGATCGCCATGAATCTCATTAACCAATCTAATTTAGATACATCACCATGTTAGTTCCCTTAACTCGTGACGCATTAGAGGACATTATCCCACCCATTGCCACAGGAAGCCAATACTCCTTTTATTGGGGTAAATGGCGAGATTTATTACAACGTCTATTTATTTCTTTAATTGCTTTGGTGGTGACTTGGTTATTAGGTATACTAGCTGGATCAGGGGGACAAACCATTAAACTGATTTTTGATATTATTGCTGGATTATATTGGCTATGGGGTCCTGTATTGTGGGCCAGTGTCCGCAATGGTAAATATCGTCGCTATCCTTATTGTGGGTTTTGGCAAGGACAAGTGTTAGATGTGTTTATTACCGAGGAATTGGTGGGAGAAGAACAAACAGTGAATAAATGGGGGGAGTTGGTGGTGATTGAAAACCGAGAACGACAGATTAATATAGAAGTGGGAGATGAAGAGGGGTTTACCGCCATTACAAAAGCTCCTATAAACCGTGTTTATAAGGTCATTAAGCCAGGACAAATAGCAGAAATGTTAATTTTGTCAAAAACCCCCGATTTAAGCCGTATTGATAAGATTACTGATGTGTATTTTCCTCAACATAATTTATGGGTGGGAGAGTATCCCTATTTACGTCGTGATATTTTTCAACAAGTTAGCGAAGAATTAGGAGGACATTCCCGTTATCGTTCAGTAAAAAAAGGAAAACCCCCTACCGTTCGACGACGCAGACGTTAACTTTGAGATAATTAGATTTAGGTTAAACGATAAACATACGCTGTTTTAGTTTCGAGAAACAATTCTGACGGTCTATTAATTTTTTCATTATCAGAGATTTCAAACACAGGAAATAAATTAATAGATTTA
>JASJDW010000126.1 GCA_030064955.1 Crocosphaera sp. | reverse complement strand
TTCCAAGCTTGATCTAAATCTGGTTTGAATTCTAATGCTTTATCATAGGAGGCGATCGCTTCATCTAACCTTCCTAAGTTACCTAACGCTATCCCTCGGTTATACCAAGCTTGATCATCATCTGGTTTGAATTCTAAGGCTTTGTCAAAGGAGGCGATCGCTTCATCAAACCTTCCTAAGTTACCTAACGCTGTCCCTCGGTTATTCCAAGCTTGATCTAAATCTGGTTTGAATTCTAATGCTTTATCATAGGAGGCGATCGCTTCATCTAACCTTCCTAAGTTACCTAACGCTATCCCTCGGTTATACCAAGCTTCATCTTTATCTGGTTTGAATTCTAAAGCTTTGTCATAGGAGGCGATCGCTTCTTCATATTCTGTTTGTACTGTATGAATTAACCCTTTTTCAAAGCAAAGTTCTGATTTCTTGATGGGATCGAGGTTAGGAGAATCAGTCAAATAAGCTTTAATTTCTGCCAACTTTTCCTCTCTTTCTTGTGGGGTAAATTGTTTATATTTGTCTAAATCACTGTCCAAATAAACAATACGATAAACTTCTTGTTCTAAGGTATTTTTATCTGTAGGAAATTCATACAGTCCCGATCGCCAGTCAAAAAAATCTGGCGCACGTTTGATAAAATAACGGAGTGCAAATTCTGGTAAAAGAAAAATAATAGCAAAGGAAAAATGTTCATAAAACCGTTCACGGGAGAGGTTCAAATAACCCAAAATTTTAGGAATACCGGCCCATGTTCCCCCAAAAACAGGACTTTGACTGGATAGTTGATAACCTTCGCTTTCTGCTTCTTCGTACCGTAGTAACGCCGTTTCTAACCCACACACAAACAAAATATTAAGCTGTTGATAGTTAGGAAAATTAATAATTTTCTCGTAAATATTATCCGTTTCTAAATCTAGTTTCAAAATAGCGGTTTTTTTCTGAGGTAAATCTTGATTTATTCGTTTAATAATCTGTTTTCCTTGGATGGGAGAACAGCGCACAAACAACAAATTAAAGCCTTTTTTCCGACTCAAAGAACGTCGTAACGCTTGATAAGACTCTTCTTCTGTTAAGGGGATATCTTCCCAATTTTCTAACTCTAATAACTCAACCATTAACTTGTTATCCTTAAACGAACTTATCATATAAAAATCTTTGATAAACTTAATAATTAATTATCAATTATTAATTATTAACTACTAATTGTTTCCCAACTCTGCAACAAACTCAGGAATTTTAGTAATTAATGGATGCACATCATACCAACTTTTAAACTCTTCCTCATCATCAAAATAACCATATTGCAAAATACAACGATTAAATAATAGTTTACGATGTTCTTGATCATTTTTAATTTCATGGTTTTTATGAACGTTCACTAATAGTTTCCATTGTTCATGTTCTACTGTTCTGCGATACACATCCCTCGCTTGAGTAATGGCCCGTTGTGCTGCTTTTTTGGTAATGGGTAAATCATCAATATGATCAAATGCTGATTCCATCAATAACATTAAATTCCGAACATGACCCCCAGTCATTAAACATAAATAATCCAGTAATTCTTTGCTTTCAAAAATATCACTTTCTAAGTTTTTTGTCGGGGAAAATTGTCTAATTCTTTTGTTAATAATTTCTTTGATTTTATTAATACCTTCATCGTAAGCATTATGATTAATATCATAAACCCGAATCATAGGTAATACCATCAAATCCCCATCATAATTTTCCCGTAAATCATTAGCCCGATTAGAATAGGCCATAGAAATAGGAATCGTATAAATTATATGACAATTTAACCCTTTTAATTGATTGACACGATCTAAGAAGATTTCATCATGGCTGGTTCTGTTTTCTCCTTTCATAATAGGAACAATTCTATCTAAGTTGTCCACCAACATTACTAATTTTTGACCTGGAAATAACTGTTTTTTCTCATCATCAATAAATTCGTTTAACGCATCTAATAAGGTAACCGTATGAGGATTGATTTTCTCTCTAATTTTTTGTCGTTCGCTAGGAATCGCACGAATCGCAACCGATAGCTTACCAAAATATTTGATTAAATCTCCTGTATCTAATTTAACATCTTCTAACTTAATTTCTGTTAAGGATAAATCAATTAAATCTTGCCACCGATCTTTTAACCAGTTTTTTAAGGGAGTAGAATTAGCTTTTTCTAGTTCTTTTAGAAGATGACGAGTACAAGCAATTAAAATGTCTGTATATTGAGCATCTTCTGGATCGATATCTTCTTCATCTGCTGCAAAATAAACCACATAACAGTTATTATCTTCTAGAAATTTTTTAAGTCTTAATAATTCCGTTGACTTTCCTCCCCCACGATGTCCCGCATACAACTGATAAGTATATTGAGCATCAGGAGAACGTAAAATTTTTCTACCTAAATCTCGATATACATCTGCATCTGCTCTAACTGATTTTAAATCCACATATAAATGACTATCCGCAGGTAAAGGAACCGGTTTAAACGCATTCGCAAGGTTAGCAATTAAATCTTGAGACATAGGAGTTAGGAGTCAGGAGTCAGAATACGTAGTGCTACAGCAAGAGCAACATAAAAACATATTAGATCGTGGAGGGAAAAAAAATAAGAAGGTTGTTGGAGGATCTTCGTTGTGCCGTAAACTTTTTTGGCAGTGGATTTATACGAGTGTTCAACCCATGCAGGCCAGAAAAAATAATCCTCTTTTATGTGAAATACATGAGTGGATGAACCGGCCTAAATTACAGGGGACACCCTACAGATTGTTAACCATGAAAACAGCTAGTCATGCAGCAAGATTGCTATTTAAAAGATGAGTTGAAGAGTTGACAGAAAATTAGTTACCATAAGCATAAGTAGAAAACAATTGATAGGATAAGTGTACCTATCAATTGTTTTTTTAGCAGATGGTTTACTGCAAGGAACTTCTCTGATAAGATAGTAATATACCTTTAAGCAGGAACTGGTTCTCCAGGACGTAACTTCATCCATTTTCCCGTTTCTTCTAAAAAGCTTTCACAACCTACCACATCCCATTCCATTTCGATATAATCCTTCTTAGGACGAATATTAACATTAATGGTAGGTTCTTCTGGGTCAAATGTAGGGTTATCGGTTAAATGGGGTTGTTGATGTTGTTCTTCTACTGCGTGATAGGTTTGACAACTATCAACATAATGACAATTAACACAAATACACATATCTTTCTCCTTTATCCGTGTTACTTATTAATCTAACGTAGGATATGAAAATTTGACTCATTTTTAAGGGTTTATTTTTTTTAGTTTACTGACGCAGCCGACATCTTTGTTTAAGTTATCTTCTAATATTCTACCGTTTAACTTAGATTTGTTACCTTCTGCTGCTTATTTAGTGGGTGGTATGGTTCGAGATACACTACTAAACTATCAACGAAATTATCTTGATTTGGATTTTGTTTTACCTGAGTTTACTATAGAAACAGCAAAAAAAATTGCCGATAAATATAATACAGGTTTTGTTGTTTTAGATGCAAAAAGAAACATTGCTAGAGTCGTTTTTGAACAAGGAACAGTTGATTTTGCTCAACAAGAGGGAGATACTATTGAACAAGATTTGAGGAGACGAGATTTTACAATTAATGCGATCGCTTATAATTTTTATCAACAAAAATTGCTTGATCCTTTAAATGGTTTAGAAGATTTAGCCACAAAAACCATTAAAATGATTAGTATTAAAAACCTTGAAGATGATCCCTTAAGATTATTAAGAGCTTATCGTCAAGCTGCTCAATTAAATTTTACAATTGAAGAAAAAACACGGCAAACTATTATTCAATTATCTCCTTTAATTACTCAAGTTGCTCCTGAACGAGTACAAACAGAATTAAATTATTTATTAGGAAATTTTAGAGGAAGTCAATGGTTAGTTTACATGGAACAAGATGGACTATTAAAACATTGGTTTCCTGAAATCAATGATCATAATTTACAGTTACTTCAAGAAATTGATAGCAGTGTTGAATTATTACTTAATCAGTTAAATCAAGATGATTTTAATAGCTTGTTTAAGGTTTATGATAATCAAAATATGTATAGTAGTATCCTAATTCAGAGAGCAAGATTAACTTGTTTAGTCTCTAATAATCATGAAATTGCTAAACAAGAATTAATCAATTTAAAGTATTCTAATCAAGATCTTAAAGCCGTTTTAAATGTTTTAAGTCATTTACCTTGGTTGAAAAAAAATAAGCAAAAATTATCTTTAAGAAAACTCTACTTTTTATTTTTAGAACTGGGTGATCATTTTCCGATTTTTGCTCTAGTCTCCCTAGCAAAAAACATTCATAATCAATTCATTCTTAAACTAATTCATCATTATCTTGATCCTCAAGATAAACTAGCACATCCAGTTCCTTTAATTACAGGTCATGATTTAATTAATCAGCTTAATATTAAACCCAGTCCCGAACTTGGTCAACTTTTAACCGAAGTTTCCATTGCTCAAATTGAAGGGAAAATAGACAATAAAGAAGACGCTTTAAAGTTTGCGAAAGACTACATAACCAACCTAAAATAAATAGTATTAACTGATAACTGACGATTTATTTATTTTCTGAGATGGGTAAAAAAACTTCAAAGCAAGTACCAATTCCCAACTTACTTTTAACCGTGATTTTTCCGTGATGGGAGTGAGCGATCGCCTCAGCAATAGATAACCCTAAACCTGTTCCACCGCTATGATGACGGGCTTTATCTGCACGCCAAAAGCGGTCAAAAACATGGGGTAAATCTTCTGGGGAAATACCAACCCCTGTATCTTCTACTCCTACTCTAACCAGACGATTATGTTTTTCAAGACGAACTAAAACTAAACCTTTTTCAGAGGTATAATTAAGAGCATTATGTAGTAAATTAGAAAACAAACGGGTCAATTGATCGGCATCACCCATCACACCAACTTCATCAAAAGCTTGATAACTTAACGTAATGTTTTTTTTCTCTGCTAAGGGTTCGAGTAAGTCAACTAATTTTTGTAATAAATCATTGAGAGTAATAGAAGTATATTCAGGATTAGATTTTATCTTTTTTTTTTGTGTACGGGCTAAAAATAATAAATCTTCCACTAAACGGGTCATCTGATCCGTTGCATTGGCGATCGCCCCTACCTTTCTATTATCCTTCGCTTGAAAGCGTTCTGGATGACGACGCATAAGATCAATAGAAGCTTTAATGGCTGTCAGAGGCCCTCGAAGTTCGTGAGATGCGTCAGCAGTAAACTGTTGCTGCTTTATGTAGGCTTTTTCAATGGGTTTAACAGCGATATCCGTTAAAAAATAACCACCCACAGCAGCCAAGGTAAAAGCAGCGATGGCACTCAGGGATAGAATTAAGAGGAGTTGATTTCTTGACGCTTCTAGTTCTGCTAATGATTGACTGACACGAACATAACCTTGTGACATCGGTTCTATTCCTGTAGCAGCATTAACTGCAACGGAAAAGGTAACAGTACGAATACCAGAACCCTGTTCTTGAGACACCAAGGTAAATAAACCCGGTTCGGGTTGGGAGGAAACTTCTAGTGAGCCTTGATGCCATAAACGATTTTTGTTATAATCAAACCACTCTATCAATTGGGTTTGAGGATCGAAAAGATCCCCATTGTATAATTGATTGGAAGGAGAGCCATCTGGATAAGAAGCTTTACTAAAAGTTGGTGCAACAGCCTCGGCCAACCTCATCAGCTTGCTATCAATTTGTTTAGATTCGTGGCGAGTCCATGAAAGGAAAATGCTGCCGCCAAATAGAATCAATATTCCCTCCATGACCATCAAATAAAATAGTAAAAGTTTGTAGCGACCTTCGTAAAACATAACTAATACCTCATTCAGAATCTCAGCTTCATTTTCAGCAGTTTAGGAGAACTCTTTGAGACGATATCCTAGTCCATAGACTGTCTCAATTACATCCGATTCGAGTCCAGCAGTTTTTAGCTTTTGACGTAAACTACTAATATGAGCTTTAACAGTAGCCTCTTCAGGAATTTGATCCATTGCCCAAAGATGTTCTAAAAGTTGTGCGCGACTAAACATACGACGGGGATGGCGTAAAAAAAACTCTAATAAACGATATTCTTTCGGACTTAGGTTTAATCCCTCTTGTTGATAAGTCACTTCACAAGTATTGGGATCAACACACAATTCTCCCCAACTTAAAATAGGTGGTAAGGCCGTTTCTCCCCGACGTAATAAAGCACGAATTCTCGCTGAGAGTTCTTCTAGGTCAAAAGGTTTGATTAAATAATCATCGGCACCTGCATCAAGCCCTTTTACCCTATCTTTAATGGTGTCTCTGGCTGTCAACATCAAAATTGGTGTTTGACAACCATTAGCTCGTAACTGCTGACACAAAGAAATTCCATCCAGTTTCGGCAACATAACATCTAAGACGATGAGATCGTAATTGAAAACATCGAGAAGTTCCCTAGCTTCTTCGCCATTATTGGCAACTTCTACAATATAGTTACGTTCATCAAGATCCTCTTCAATGGGGATAGCAATGTTCTCATCGTCTTCGACAACTAATATTTTCATGATGCTGATAGATGGAATTTAGTTAAAAAATGTGACAAACAATAACGATCAGCAACCCCTTAAAGGGTTATTCAAAGTTAGCTCGGCTAATATGATTAGGATTAAAACTACCAGGACGATTTTGACCGTATTGAGCCAACGACTTTAAGGTTTTGAGGTCAATACCAGCCTGTTTAGCAGCCTCTTCTAACGTTTTGCTAGTTCCCTTACGCAAGGATCGAATGGCAGTTTGAACTTTTCTATAGTTTCTGGTGCCATAATTTAATTCATTGCGATTATCTGCAACAATTAATCCTACAGATAAGTCGTTGGATAAATCCATAGGAGACTTGTCTTGCGCCTTTTGATCGCTCTGATTCAAATCAGCCAGCGAGATAAAGCCTTGAGGAACTGTTTTTCTTACTGGTTGATTAGAAGAAACATGACCATCAGATGACTCATGGGTTATTGAGGTGCTAGTGGTAAAAGCAACCTTATGACTTGAGTAAGATGGTTTTGTATCTTCAACAACCGTCCATTGACTGCTTCGAGCAGTGGAGACTCGAGGATTAACCACCGAGTGTTGAGGTAATCTTGGTTGTACTTTGTTTGGGGAAACCGTTGCAGCCTTAGCCAAAATCCGCTGATTTACAGAGGGCCTTGATTGAGCGGTTCCTGGTTGGGATTGAGAAACGGGACTGACTTGAGTTGGAATCATCTCTACTGAGGAACGATGGGGCAATACTGAGGTATCACTGTTAGTCCGTTGAGAAGTTTCTAACTTCGCTTGCAGTTCGCCGTTCTGAACTGTGAGTTGTTCCAATTTCTGCTTGTAGTTGAGGGTGTCATCTTCAATATTCCGATGGAATTTTGAGGAAACGTTATCCGCGGAGGCCACATTTGTTGATTTTTGTTCATAGAAAGCCATGACCAAAAGGAAAGAGGGCAATACAACGGCTCCGTTGATGAGTAATAGAGTTTTAATGACATCGAGTAGTACTTTCATGAGTAGGACTCCTCACAGAATATATAGCTATCTATGATAGCAATCTAACGCCTGGATTTTACATAGGGTTTTCTATTTATCATATTTATAGATTTTCAATCATGCTAAAAACAACTCATAAAATCTTGTATATGATCACTCAAAAGCTTAGTCAAACAAAGCTTTTGTGCTGATCTGTCTCTATTAATAATCTATAGTTGTAAAGATTTGGTCAACGTTATATAGCAATTCTCATATTTGTGAGGTACAGTATGTTGTAGTTTTAGGCAACGGGCAACAGATAGAAATTTGTAGTATACCTTCGGAGCGTCCTCTGCTTAATTCAACTCATCTCTCTTACTGATAAAGAAAATTGGTATCATCTCCTCTTGTTACACTTCATACCCCTCAATTAACCCATCTAGATCAATTGGTAGCCTTAGATCAAGATTGTCTTGGGGGTTTATGGACAAAAGATGGTTATCAACGGGAGTTAATGAGTTCTAATAGTCATTTTTTGGTTTTGTCTTTTAATTTAACTCAAACTATTATTGGTTGTGGCTGTTTTTGGGAAATTTTAGAAGAGGCACATATCACTTTACTAATGATTGCCCCTCAGTATCAAGGCCAAGGGTTGGGACAGTTATTACTCTATAGTTTGCTTAGGGATGCTGTTAGCCGACAGCTTGAACGTGCTACCCTAGAAGTAAGGGTTTCTAATCAGCCAGCCCTCCGTTTATATCAAAAGTTCGGCTTTCAAGTGGCAGGACACCGAAAAGGATATTATAAACAGACAGGAGAAGATGCCCTGATTCTCTGGCGTAACGGTTTACATTATTCTCAGTTTCAGCAACAATTGTCCCTCTGGCAACAGGAAATTGATGATCGTCTCACCGCTAATCATTGGCAATTATCTATGGATGTTCCCAACAGTGATAACTTAATCAGTGATTAGTTGCCAGTTGAATTCATTGGCAATTCCTTCATTTTTTTGCTGTAGCTGAAAATAACATAAATTATGATGATTTTAGATTCTTCTGTCACTCAATTGAATAAAAAAGCAGAACAAATTTTACAAGGGGCCTTACCAGAATTTTTAGAACATGGTTATGCTGCAACTCGTATGGATCAAGTAGCAAAAACCGCAGGAGTTTCCAAGCAAACGTTATATAGTTATTTTGACGATAAGGAAGGATTATTTACCGCATTGGTTCAATATGTTGCTTGTAAAAAATTCCGTTTAGTTTGGTCAAAACCTCTAAAAGGAGAACCCCGTGAAGTTTTGACTCAATTGGCAGAACGTATCATTACAGAAATTAATGATCCTAATCATCTATGTTTTGTTCGTTTAATTATTGCTGAATCTGGCAAACATCCTGAATTATCTCAACTCTTTTTAGAGAATGTTGCTAAACCTGCGATCGCTATTTTTAAAGGATATCTCAAAGAACATCCAGAACTAAAGATAAAAGATCCTGAGGTGATTGCCCATATTTTTGTAGGAACTCTAATCCATAATATTCTAACTCAAAATATGTTATCAGGTCAGGAGATTATTCCGATGGAACCAGAGCGATTAATTGATAATTTAGTTAATTTAATTATTAATTAATGCTGATTAATTCTTCAAACCGTATTTGCAAGGTTTTATTGTTTTCAAGACCTTCTAAATAATCTGACATACTATGATCTTTTAGATTATCTAGTCCTATTTTACCAAACTCTTCAAGAATTCCTTCTACACTATCAACAAATAAATACCACCAATGAAGATCGCTATGAAGAACTTTATCAGTATCAAAGTAAAGAAAAGTCCCTGCATGACGATAAAACATACTTCTTAAAGGAATACGAGTAACCACATCGTTATTATTCACAAAACGAAAATAACAAGATTTGAACTCTATATTAAAATTTCTAGCAAAGGTTTTATTGCCAACTCTTGGTTGTCCAAAAGTATATAAACCATGAACAGGTTTATCTAACTCATCAATTAATTTAGCAACTACAATATGAGATAATGCACCCCCTAAACTATGACCTGTAAACCAAAGAGATTGACCCCGATCTTGAAACTCATTAATTGTCTCTAATAATTCTTCCCAAACACTATTAACACCTCGATAAAAACCTCGATGAACTTTTCCTAATGGTCCATCAGTTAATCCTAAATTAATATTAGTTAAAATATCTTCTTTTTGAGAAACTTGAGTTCCTCTAAAAGATACTATAATTTTCTTCTCATCCCCTGCTACAAAACACTCGGTTCCTGTTATTTCATCATCATCTTTATGCAAATCCTGAATAAATTTATACTTAGGCATTTGCCACTGAATTTTAGTAGTTTTTTGAATTATGGAACTTTGTTCATACACTAAACTCGAAGCTTGACCTAAATAATAAGCATTCCAAGGACTATAACGGGTTGTTTGAGAATTAAAGTTTAACATTATTTATTAAGATAAATACTTTTTAATAGCCTACCACTTAAAAAGACCCTGCCTCTCACTTCTTCTATTAAGAATCATGAAGCTGGCAACTTACTTAAAAATTCCTCAGCGAGTTTGATAAATGCTTTAGAGCCGCTAGAATTGGGCATAGAAGTGACAACGGGCATAAAATTATCCACAGCTTTTGCCACATTAACATCCATGGGAATTGAGGTTTTAAACAGTTGTTCGGGGGTAAAATCTGTTTGGACTCGTCGCATAACTCGATTATAATAAC
>JASJDW010000114.1 GCA_030064955.1 Crocosphaera sp. | reverse complement strand
GGACATGATACCAGAGCGATTCAGGATTATTTAGGGCATAAAAACATCCATCACACAGTTAGGTATACTCAAATGTCACCCCAACGATTCGAGAATTTTTGGATGGATTAAATCAAAAAGACGCTTGGCGTTTCATCAATTTTAGTAATTAGCTCTAATACCTTGTGCTGCCTTTTGAACAGTATTTTGAATACGTTTGGCTCTAGTTTCAGGACGCTTGGCGTTTTTTATCCATTCTAAAATTCCTCGTTTTGAAGATGGTGGAAAAGTTTCAAAGTTCTTTTGGGCGATCTGATTTTTTGAGAAAGCTTGCTTCAAATCATCTGGCAAAATGAGTGCTTCAACATCATCTAAAAAAGACCATGACCCATCTTTTTTTGCTTGCTCAATTTTAATTAATCCTAATTCTTGAATTAATCCTGCTAGCTCTAATTTTTCAACCCGTTCCTTGTTAGCTTTTGACCAATTACTACCTTTTTTACGGGGAGAAATGTAAAGCATTGTTCTTTTCTCATCTAGTTTACGTGGCAAGCTATCTATCCATCCAAAACAGATACATTCTTCAACAATATCATCATAGGATAAATAATATTCATGATGTTTTTTGTATTTTATTAACCAGATACCTTGATTTTGAAGACAATTTTCTTGAAGCCATTTCCTTAAATCATTGCGGGTTTTTACCTCAACTCTTTCAGCCGTTTCAGCAGGTTTTATCATAGTGTTTTCAATACTTAGATGATTTTTTGATTGTCATTTTTTAGGCAACTAATGGTTGCGATAACCTCTCTATTCTCTCCTTCATATCCAATGCACCAGGGTCGGTTTTGAGAAAAGCAAAGTCTGACATTTTGCTGAACTTCCCCGACTGCTCGACAGATTCAGCATTTTCCGTTTCTTTAGTAGAGAGAAGGTGGTTAACACTTTATTTGTAACTTTATCACCAAACCTCTTGTAAATGATCATAAGTCCAAGTAAACCTACCCACACCCAAAGTTAATAGTATGGACAAACGACTAGAAAAAGTTGAAAGTGAACAAGATACGATGGTTAAAGCGATTTCTGACTTACAAGGTTTTCGTTCTTTAGTTGTTCCTATTGTCGTCGCAGTAGCAACCGCTTTGTTAACTTTGCTGTTTCGTCTGGTTCCTAACTCTCTCCATTAACTTAAGGGAAAAAGGGTTAATTTTTCCCGTTACCAAGCTACAGGCACACCTTAAGAGTTTAATGATTTGTTAGACACTCTCTTGATGGGTAATTTGACAAATTGTCGTCCACTGGCAATTTGCTTTTTTCGCAAATCTTCAAATATTGCCTTTAGATCATAATTGAAGGATTTTGCGTATTCTTCTCTATATTTATGAATTTCTTCTACGATAGGATCTTTATACATTATTAATTGCCTATAGAATCAAGATTGATGAACTCGTAAGGTGTACAGATAAAGTGAATTCTGATACTCATCCCACCAGTCTTGAGTAATTTTGATGTTAGCTGTAAGAATAAGGTTATCGGTTGGACGAGCGGTAAGATAGCCGAGAATACTTGTTTCGATATAAACAGTTACACTCACAGGAATAAAATTTATTGTTCTTATTTATGAAGTTTAGCGCGATCGCTCTTTTCCAGTTAATGATTATTGAGTGTCGTTGCTCAACTAAAAGATAAGCGATCGCACTATAAGTTCGGAGATCGCACTATTTAACCTCAATTGCACTTTGTATAATTTTAGCAATAACTTGAGTACCGGCTTTTTGAGCAACATCTAAGGTCCACTTACCTGCTTTACCAAGATATTCGTAAGCCTTAGCCATGTTTCCTTGCTTAACTGACTGTTGAGCATTTGCTACGTCACCAATAGAAATAAAATGTTCAGTATCAGTTGCTTCTTTCCGCAATGCTTCAAGAAGTACCGACAGTTCTCCAGCAAGTGCTTGTTCCTTTATATCATTATTTTTAAGGGTATTTGAAATATATGTGGCTCGGTTCTTTTCACCATCCACATTAACACCTTGCATATTGATGTCTTTTTTGGCACGAATGCTGATACGCTTAGACCGACTAAACCTATCTTCTTTATCTTCTTGCATCATCAAGCCTCACGAACTACTCTCACGAACTACTTGCATTACTATCATAACTTGCAATATTAACTCCAAACAAGCTAATGTTTCCACCTGCCTCAATAGAAACTGACTGACCTGATACTTTATGCTCTATATTCTTTAGTAAATCCTCAATACCTTCAAGTGGTATCCCATTAGAGCGAAAAACTTCTCTAACAGTTGATGTTACAATCGGCAAAAGAGATTTTAAGAACATTAAAGTGTCGTCTGTGTTGAATAACCCTAAATCTAATGACTTGTTAAATTTACAGCGTAATCCGTACATCAATCCAGGTTTTTGACGGGTTGCTCGAAAAACATCAATCCAAGTGAAGTAGAGATATACGAAAACCAATATCGAAAGGGGGGGGAAAATAGTTGCCAAATATAGACTTAAAAAGGATATAACAGTTTGTATAATGAGAGCTTTGATTTTCAAACCACCTAGTACATAGGAATCTAGAGCAATGTAGAGGTTATCACCATGTATCAAACATCTCGTAAGAGTCGTTACTTGAGTGCTTCGAGCTGTAGAATACTCAATTTTGAGATATTTTCTTGGCGATTCATTGTACACTTTAGAGTCTTGGTAATCTATAACATGATATTTAGTATTTCCAAAGCTTTCTTGATCTAACTTTTCTACAATCTTTTCATAAAATCCTTGTTGAATCACTGGAAGTCTATCTTTAAGTTCATTGCTGATAGGATAATTCAAAGATATTGAGAAGTTAGACAATTCTCGACCCAAGAACTCACCGGGGTCGGTGATGTCCAAGAAACCGTTAAATACCTTGTTTTTGGCTTTTAGCATTTAATGACTCTGCTTCTAAATCTTCTATCATTCTTAATTAAAACCACCTAAATCAATCAGAAAAAAAGATTAATTTTCCTCGTTACCATTAGTAGTTAAAACTTTATTTGTCACCTTATCACGGAACCTCTTGTAAATGATCATAAATCCAAATAAACGTACCTACATCCATAGTAAGCGATCGCATACCAAAACATTAACCTTAATTTTCTAGTTCTTTCATTCGAGCTTCAAGATTTCTAAATCTTTGCTCTATATCAAGATGTTCTGATTCATTGGTGATACTATAACCAATTAATTGCTCTATTCGTCTTTCATTTCGGTTCGATCTTTCGATCAATCGGTTCATTTCTTCTACTATAATCTCAAGGGTTTGTCTTTCCCTCTCCTGTGCATCTTGCAGTTGAATCTGTCTCTCTTGCAGTTCTCTAGCGATCGCCATGACTTGATTAGCCTGATTTTCCTGAATTCTTTGATATTCAGCAAAATTATTAGCCAATGTACCAATTGCACGAGTGTTAGACTCAATCAACTTTTTTAAATCGTCTTCTGACATCTTTATGAACTTGTATAGTCTAGGAATTGTTCGGTAGCCTATAAGAATACATTACTACTATAGCATTACTTATTATGGTTATATAGTTAGCGATCGCCTTAATGTTTTAACCTGTTTTTTAAGGTATCAATTAACTACGTCAAGCTGCTTTTTCTAGTTTTTCTCTCAATACATCGTTTACTAATTGACTGATAGCAACACCTTTTTTTTGAGCTTGTTGATACAAAACTTCCATAAGACCCTCATCAATTTCAACTTCAAAATGTCGCTGTTGAAATTCTGCTTCTAATGGTACAGTTTCAAACTCATCTAAATAGTCAGTTGTATCATGAGTATCCCAAAATTCTGCTGCTGCTTCATAACTAGAAAATTCTTCAGGAATGGGGGCGACTGCATTAGGTTTGTTGTTCATAGTATCTACGCTCTGATTGAGTCATGTCTCTTGCTGAGATTGGTAATGCTGCGGTTTTATTTTTGCGAACAAAAAAGACTATTAAGTATCTACCTGAATTGGTTTGACCATAAGCAACGTATAAATTTTCTCCTTTAGTAATTAACACTTTCTACAGTCATAATCATTTAGAGTGAACAATCATAAAAATTACCAAAAATATTAAGCTAATTATAAATAGGTTAGCCTGAAGAGTACATTGATCTCCCAGATTTTTCTCCTTTATAAATAAGAATTTCTTGTACTTTAATCCTCCTTTTTTTTTGTAAATATCTTCTTGGGGATCATTCGGAAGATTTTGAACAATATAAGGAATAGTACCAACTACTGATACAGCCCCCATAAAAATCGAAGCAATCAGAAATAAAAATAATATTATCGCTATTAATAAAGATATAGTATTAGGGGTTTTATCTTATAATAATCCACCCACAACAGCAATGGCAGCACTTTGAACAAAAATTAGTCCGGTACTCCATTCTTTGACAAGTTTTAAAGCTTCAAGCTGATATAAAAGCTTTGATTCATGAGGAATATTATTAATACTCATAGTATTTAATAGTAGTTGACAAATAATATAAAAAAGGGCAGATTTGAATCTACCCTAATTATAAATTAAAAATTACCTAAAGCAATGAGAAAAAGGTTTAATTTTTCCCGTTACCATTAGCAGTTAATACTTTATTTGTCACTTTATCAGGAACCTCTTGTAAATGGTCATAAGTCCAAGTAAACGTACCTACACCCATCGTCAGCGATCGCAGTTCAATAATAAAGTTGTGCATCTCTGCTTGGGGTAAATATGCAGTGACTTGATCCCAACCTTTCCATTCCGTTAAACTTTCATAACCGAGAATTTGTCCCCGTCGTCCACTTACTAACTGCAACACTTTAGCGGTACATTCAGCCGGAATGGACACTTTAACGGATAAAATAGGTTCTAGTAACACAGGATGACATAAAGGCATTCCATCAGACATGGCGATGCGTGCAGCTTGTTTAAACGCCTGTTCAGAACTATCCACCGAATGATAGGAACCGTCTGTTAAGGTAACATCCACATCTACTACAGGAAAACCCAACGGACCATGATCTAAATATTCCTTAACCCCCATTTCCACACCAGGAATGTATTGTTTGGGAACAACCCCTCCAACGATGGTTTGATGAAAGTGGAACCCTTCCCCTCTGGGTAATGGTTTAATCTCTAGATAAACGTCTCCAAACGCGCCGTGTCCGCCAGTTTGATGCTTGTAACGTCCATGAACTTTATGACTGTTACGGATGGTTTCTTTGTAAGGAACTTGGGGTAAATGGGTGGACATGGGTACGTTATACTTGCGACGCAAACGGTCTAAAGCGACTTGTAAATGTATTTCCCCTTGTCCCCACAGGATCACTTCTTTGGTATCTCCATGTTGTTCCCAATGCAAGGATGGATCTTCTTCCATCAGTTTTGCTAAAGCGGAACTAAGTTTCACCTCATCTTTGCGTTTTTCGGGGGTGACAGCTAACGCATATACCGGTTCTAAGGTATCTGCTTTGGGTAATATTTCACTGGGTTTCTCGTTACTGGATAAGGTATCCCCTGTTTTTATGCCGTCTAAACGAGCGATCGCAACGATCTCCCCTAAGGAAGCGGTTTGACTGGGGATGGCTATTTGTTGTTGTCCCGTGAGGCGATAAATACCACCAGCGCGAACCCCATTCAGAGACATTCCTTCTTTAACTTCTCCTTGCCATACTCTGACGAGGGAAAGTTGACCGCCTTGAGGGGTAAAGTAGGTTTTTAAGACTTGTACTAGGGTTTCTCCAGAGGTTTTGTTTTGCAGTCCCCGACGTTCTCCAGTAATATTGGGTGCAGGGGTTTCTTTAACCAAAGCGTTGAGTAAGGGACGTACTCCATAGTCTTGTTCGGCAATACCAAAGAAAACGGGTACAATTAAATCTGCACTTAGATCCTGCTTTAAATCTTTGAGTATTTCTTCTTGTGGCGGTTCGATGTCTTCAATTAATTCCTCTAATAAATGATCGTCAAAGTCCGCTAAGACTTCTAACATTTCGTGACGGGCCGCTTGTTCTTCTGCTTTAAGATGTTCAGGAAGGGCAATAGGATCAGCTGGACTCCCTGGATGATAATGATAAGCTTGTTCGCTGACTAAATCAATATAACCAATTAATTCTCTGTCTTGACGGATGGGATATTGTTGGGGTACAACAGGACGGGTGGACACATCTTTGAGGGCGTGGAGTACGTCCATAAAGCTGTCTTTGAAGCGATCCATCTTGTTGATGTAGATGAGATGGGGTATTTCCCAATCATCGAGAAATTTTAACAAGGGTGCAAGGGTTAATAGGCGATCAATTTCTGGTTCACAAACCACGATCGCAGCACCGGCACCTACTAGAGCATTATAGGTTTCTTGAGCAAATTCAATAGAACCAGGACAGTCTAAAAAGGTAAATTCAATGTTGTCATGGGTGGTACTTGCCGCAGAAACTTCCACACTCATTTGCCTGTCTCGGGCTTCAGGAGAACTATCGCTAACGGTGTTACCATCTTTTATGTTACCTTTACGGGTGATGGCATCACTAACAAATAATAGGCTTTCGAGTAGGGTGGTTTTGCCACTTGAATAAGGACCGACGATCACTACATTACGCACATTGCCGAGGACTTTTTCGTTCATCAAACACCTCCTTGGAGCTAATTTTCAAGCTCAACACAGGCAGGTTGGGGGTTTGAGAAGTTAGAAGTTTGAAGTCAGAAGTCAGAAGTTAAACGTTTATTGTGATAAGATAGGGTACTAACTTTTGCTTTAACTGCTATCTCTTGTAGGGTAAGGATAATCCTTTGTTTTCTTCCCCATCTTGTGAGTGTTAAGCAATAACAGAAAATTTAACTCACATTGTTTTCTATCTAGTTTTAATGTAGCGAGTCTAACGTACTTTCGGTATCCTAGAAGACGTTTTGCAATGACTTTTAAAATAACTGAGAGATTTAGTGAAGAAACGAAAATAATTGTTAATTAATGCTACAAAAATGAGATAGATTTAGATTTTTATTGTAAAGAATTGACTATGTTTTTTGAGTTCAAAGATAACTCGTAGTGAATAATATTATAAATTTTCTCAGCGATTTGATGGATAACAGGAATAGCAACAGAATTACCGATTTGTCTATACATTTGGGTTCTGGAAACGGGAAATTGAAAATCTTTAGGAAACCCCATAATTGCTTTACATTCATTCTCTGAAAGTAATCTTAATCCTGTTTCTCCATCTCTTACAAATGTACCTGTAAGTCGTTGAATTTTGTGATAAGTAGAAACAAATGTTTTCACTTTTACTTTTGAATTTTGATTCACAATTTGAGGTCTTCCGTCATTTTTTTTAAATAAATAAGTCTTTTGTAGATGTTTACTGATAGAATAACCTTGTTTATTGGTTTCAATAAATTGATCGATAAAAACATTATTTTTCTTTCCAGTTGGAAAAGTAAAATTAACTCTTTCTTTTAGATAGTTTCGACAAAATCCAACCATATATATTCTTTCTCTCACTTGAGGTAAATTAAACAATGCAGCATCCAAAATACTATATCTCACATCATAATTTAAACTATCCAGTGTTTTCAAAATAATATTAAAGGTTTGTCCTTTGTCATGAGTAACTAACCCAGGAACATTTTCTAAAAGAAAACAAAAGGGTTTTTTGGCTTCTAAAATTTGAGCAATGTTATAAAATAAATTACCTTGGCTTTCATGACGAAAACCCTCCCGTTTACCAATGGTACTAAAGGGTTGACAAGGAAATCCTCCTAAAAGGATATCATGATCAGGAATATCTTGAGGATGAATCTTATTGATGTCTCCAAAAGGTTTGTCTCCAAAGTTAAATTGATAGGTTTTTTGTGCATATTTATCCCATTCAGAAGTAAATACAAATTGACTATGAGAACGAGAAAAACCGATTCTCATTCCCCCAATTCCAGCAAATAAGTCCAGAATTTTAATTTTGTGTTGTGTTACTTTATGATAATTGTTACGGGAATAAGTAATATTAATTCGTTCTAGTAACTCAGGAATATAACTCTTTGTTGTACTTTTGATTAAACTAATTTGGTTATTCATTTTGCTTACAATTATGAGGTACAATTACTTATTTCAAAAGTTAATAATACAATGCCCAATTGTACCTCATTATATTCAGAGAAACCTTAGATTTTAAGATTTCGCTTAACCATAATAGGGACATAATTTTCTCGCAAAACAGGTCCACGGAATCCCAAGTATAAAGTATTACCATCGGAAGCAATTTCTTCAATTTTCTTCAATATCTGAATTTTCTGGGTACTTTCATCAGAAGCAATAGATAAAAATTCATCACGAGATCCATCACAAGATTTACCAAAAGAAACGATTACACTGATGTGATTAATGTGTTCATCTGTGTAATATCGATGACCACCTACAGTTCTTAATGGCTTCAGTTTTCCAGAAGAGTCCCATCGATGTAATGTTTTGACACTGACTCCTGCTAGATCAGCAAATTCACTTGGTCTATAGTGCATCCTAGACATTATGTACAGGTATGTCTAGTATTGTACAGGTTTTTGTCTTCTAGAAAAAGCTCCATCTGATTATCTTAATTCATAATCGTTATGACTTTCTATTAACATTTGACTGGAGATTCTCTACAATAGAAATATAGATGCTATTTTTGTATGATTCCTCAATTAGTTAATTATCCCTAGGAAAAACCATCCTTAACACAAGTTCAACTGTCAATATGTGGTTACTATTAATTATTTTAGGCGCAATTACATACTATCTCGCTAAGAAAAGTGTTGCCCCCATTACTCGTACTCCCATCTGGATTATTTGGTTAGTAATGATGATGCCAGCAGTCGTCTGGACGATATGGTATGAAATAAATGGGGAGGATCAACAGATCCCTATTCTTTGGATCGTTGTTCCTTTATTGGTTTGTTTTACCCTGTATATCTGGTTAATTCAACTGGGAAAAATTCCATCATCCGATCAACCCAAACAAACCATCCAAGACTCACCTCCACAACTGCAAAACTTAGAACAACCCCCTCCAGAAACTGAGAAGGTTCGCCCTATCACAGCGACAGAAGAAAAATCGTTACGAGATTGTTTTCCTTGGGGCGTTTATTACTTACAAAATCTAGATTATCGTCCTCAAGCCATTCTCTGTCGAGGAAAACTACGCACCGCCCCAGAAAAAGCTTATAAGTCTATTAAAAACAATATTGAACAAGTATTTGGCGATCGCTTTTTAATCCTGTTTCAAGAAGGATTACAAGGAAAGCCGTTTTTCGCTTTAGTCCCTAACCCTTGGTCAAAAAACGAAACTGAACAAAATAAAGAAGAAGAAAACTTAAAACGACCATTATTTGCCCTAAGCTTATTATTACTCACCCTATTAACCACAACCCTTGTGGGTACAATCGTCATAGCGGGGGTTGCCAGAGAAACCCTCAATAATGATCCCAGGGTTTTATTACAAGGATTACCCTATAGTTTAGGTCTGATTGCTATTTTAGGGATTCATGAATTAAGCCATTATTTAACTGCTGTTCGCTATAAAATCGCTACCACCTTGCCCTATTTTATTCCCATTCCGTTTTTCTTGGGAACGTTTGGGGCATTTATTCAAATGAAATCTCCTGTTCCCCATCGTAAAGCCTTATTTGATGTGGCGGTGGCTGGTCCTTTGGGGGGTTTTATTGTTACTGTTCCTCTTTTATTATGGGGAATTTCTCTATCAGACGTTGTTCCCATGCCGACGGTTGAAAATGCGTCTTTACTGAATGTTGAAGCCCTTGATCCTAGATTTTCTTTTCTGTTTGCTATTTTAGTTAAATTGGTTTTAGGAAGTGGTTTTGTTGCAGGAAATGCCCTTCATCTTCATCCTTTGGCTGTCGCTGGATACATCGGATTAATTGTGACAGCACTCAATTTAATGCCAGTGGGCCAGTTAGATGGGGGTCATATTGTTCATGCCATGTTTGGCCAGAGAACGGCGGTTATCGTCGGTCAACTAACTCGCATTTTTATGTTAGTCTTAGCTATGATTCGACCAGAATTTTTAATCTGGGCAATTTTATTATTTTTAATGCCAATTATGGATCAACCGGCTCTTAATGATGTTACAGAATTGGACGATATACGAGATTGTGTTGGTTTATTTTCTTTGACCTTATTGATACTCATTTTATTGCCTGTCCCTGGTGCTGTTAGTCATTGGTTACAGATTTAAGTGGGACAATAAGTTAATTTTCCTATGCTCACATCTTGCACCTGTGTCATAGGTGAGGATACCCGCTTTTCTCACAAATTAATTTGAAAGCCTAATTCAGAAATGAAAAATGAGGATTTTTAGGAATAATAAAAATTTCAAACTTTTTCTATGTTCATCTTCTGTCCATAACTCAACTTCGGAACCTGGATATTTATCCTGTATTTTTCGTATTTTTAAAGGGAGTTTTTTTTCCAGGCTTCTTGCTCAATGAGATCAGCTTGTTTATTTTCAGGACGGGGAATTCTTAAACAATACTCCATCCCTTTCAAGTATTCCCAACCTCTTTGTGGTGACACTTGACAATCCACAATCTCACTCATCCAGTCTGCCACTTTTCTTCCATTCCATAGCCCACCATCCGGGGCTGGTCCTTGAATAACTTGTAATAGTTGTGCTGTTTGAACTTCATCTCAAAGAGGTTTCCCTCCAGGATTGTTTTTTCGGCGGTGCAGCCGCACTCGCCCTTGGCGAGACCGCCTAACCCTTCAATCCCTGAACGATTATAACGTCTGGCTAATTCTCTCACCCATTCCACCGTATATCCTGTGGCGATCGCTACTAATAGCTGTTTTTTTCCCACTGGCTAACAGCCAGATTATCTGATACTGACTTCTCGTTACTGAATTTTTAGCGGCTCGATATTTAGCTTGTAATTCAGTGACACTCAGGTGAGGGGCTATCTCAATTCTTTTTGGCATCTAGGAGCGATCGCATATTAATTCCACACTCTCATTATACGTTAACTATTCAATCGGATTTCATATAACTTTATCTAATCGGGGCATCGAGGGGAAGTTCTACAAGATCAATCCCGATTTAGTTGATGTGGGGGGTGTTACCAGGGGAGACTTGGGAATCCATGCAGACCGCAATGTTCCAGGGACGGCTGGTTGTATTGGCATTGAGTCTGAGGAGGATTGGGAAGCTTTTAAGGCGATCATGGATGATTACCAACGAGCGGGACTTAAGGCGATCCCCTTACTGGTTTCTTATCGCTAGACCCCCAAATTAATCGGGGCATTAATTTATAATGATCGTTTCGAGGAAAGGATTTAGATTGATTACTATTCTTTAGTGGATAAACTTAGTTTATGTTTTACGCCTTTTAAGGATTCCCATAAAAGAGAAGATTGACCAAAAACCATTCTGGTCATTTTTTGGCGGAAAATCAAAGCAAAAAATGGCATACTTTCGATGAGATAACGTTTCCAAAGCCGTTTAGGTTCAGACAGTAAACGATATAACCATTCTAATCCAACTTCGCTCATCCATTTAGGAGAACGAGATTTATATCCCGCTTCAAAATCAATGGTGGCACCGATCGCCAAAAAGATTTTAACCTCAGGTAACTCTTGTCTATAGCGATGAATCCATTTTTCCTGTTTCGGCGCACCTAATCCCACCGCTACAACTGTTGCCCCTGATGCTTTTATTTTCTCTATGATTCTTTGACATTGTTCCTTATCGTTCTCAAAACCAAATGCAGGAGAATAACAATCTACAACAATGTTTCTACCCACTTTTTGATTAATTTTTTCTTGGGCAATCTTAGCGACTCCTTCTTTGGCACCTAAGAGAAAGATTTTGATGTTTTTCTTATGTTTATTGTATTCATAAAAAGCAGGAAACAAATCAGATCCTGAAATCTTATGTCGAATGGGTGTTCCTAGGAAGCGAGAAGCAAACTGAATAATTTTGCTATCACACACTCGGTAATCTGACTGTCCATAAACTTCTTGCAGTTCAGGATCTTTACGTAGTTTCATTAAATGATCCACATTAGGAGTCACTACTATTCCCCCTTTGCGACTTAGGGAGTTAAGTAGTTCTTGGGCTGAAAGGTTGTGAATCTCGACATCTAGAATGTTAACGGTCTTCATAGGATATGGTTAGGTTCTAGTTATTTTCCCCTAACCCTATTATCCATGGTTAGTGTTAGGGTTGATGTTAGCGTTATGTATAACTTCGTGTATATTTTCATGTATAACTTCAGAACGGACGAAAGCTAACATGATGTTTTGAGGGTTTTTTCCTAAACTGCACTAGCTATAATTACGCACGAGTGTAGGACTGGTGGGGTTTGGGAAGTGTGGGAAGTGTGGGAAGAATATTAATATTTTCCGCTCCCTGCTCCCTGCTCCCTCTGCTCCCCCTGCTCCCCTATCTCCCCAGTCTCCCTTGTTTCCAAAATCCCCCAGTCAACGTTTATTTCTGTCTAGGTACTAAACTGTCAAAAAATAATGATTATTCATAATGAAACCATTGGTCAATTAATTCGACCAGAATATTCTTTATCCGATCTTGAAGGGATTATTACCCTATTAAAACAACAAAAAACCTTTAGTTTCCCCATCTTAGAGAATGGGTTATTTCCTGCTGCTGAAGTTGTCTCAAACACTGAATATACAGGATATGGCAATGTTTGGGTTAGGGATAATATCTATTTAGCCTATGCTCATTATTTTTGTGGTCAACCTGAAATAGCAGTTAAAACAGTTACGACTTTAATACAATTTTTTAAAACCCATCAATCACGATTGTTGAATATTATTGATGGTCAGGTTGATAAAAATGAAATTATGCAACGTCCCCACATTCGTTTTAATGGGAATAGTTTAGAAGAAATTGACCAAGAATGGAACCATGCTCAAAATGATGCTTTAGGATATTTGGTTTGGTTTTATTGTAAATTAGTCCGAGAAGAAAAACTAAAAACCAATATTCAAGAATTAGAAATCATCAGTCTTTTTATTGCTTACTTTGATGCCATTAATTATTGGCAAGATGAAGATAGCGGTCATTGGGAAGAAGATAGAAAAATTGAAGCCTCTAGTATTGGGGTTGTAGTTGCTGCTTTAATTGAGTTTAAACGATTATTCCAAGAACTACCGTTAACCAATAATTTAAAAGGAAATAATACAGTTATTGATCTTGAGTTGTTAAATAAATTAATCATACAAGGTCAACAAGAACTAGATAAAATCTTACCAGCAGAGTGTATTCAAGAACTCCCCAAACATCGACGCTATGACTCCGCTTTACTGTTTTTGATTTATCCTTTACACATCATCAAAGGGAAAATTGCTGAGCAAATTCTTAAAGATGTGATTGAGAATTTACAAGGAGATTATGGGATTAGACGCTATTTAAAAGATTCTTTTTGGTGTAAAAACTATAAAGACATTCCTCCAGAAATTCGGACGACCCTTTCCACAGAAAGAGAACAATGGTTTAAAGATAATAATCGAGAGTTACAACTAGGAGAAGAAGCCCAATGGTGTATCTTTGATCCCATTATTTCTGCTATTTTTGGACTAAAATTCCAACAAACTAGAAATAATAATGACTTACAACAACAAACCCATTATCTTAACCGTTCTTTAGGGCAAATCACCTCATCCAATAGTCCTTTTGGTGGCTTCAAATGTCCTGAATTATATTACTTAGAAAAAGAAGCTTATGTCCCAGGAGATGCCACTCCTTTATTATGGACACAAGCTAATCTAAAAGTGGCTTTAGAAATGATGAAACGGTCTTTATCAATGAATAATTAATTATTATTTCAACTTTGCTAAGCCGTTGAGGTCAAACTTTTCTAACCATGCTTGACGATCGCCTTCGGAAAAAGAGGGATCGCGGGACAAGACCTTAACCTGAAAGCGATCGCCTACTAATACTGCTGTTCCGGTACTCCCTTGGGAAACTGCTGGATAACCCTCAATAGTCTGGGTACTTTTCTCAAATTTACTAGCAGCAGTAGGATTATTAAGGGTATCAGAAATGGCTAACACCGCTACCTCTTTACCGTCTTTTTTCAATTTGGCTTCTGCGAATCCTTTTTTCTCTTGGGTATAAACACGCTCGTATCCGCTACCAGAAGGGGGGAAAAACTGATTAAAACTGCCCCCAGACTCTGATTCTTTGACAACTGCACTACTACCCCTTTGAGTGCTTTCTTGTTGCGCTTGCTCAAACCGTGATGGAGCTTGAGTAGCACAGGATGTTAGTAATAATAAGGTACTGAGACAGAAAACAATAAAAACTTGACGCATTTTGAACAGCATTTTTCAGTAACTCCTTAAATCTTTAGTCCGTCTTTGACTATGTTAAATCACCTATCACTGTGAACTCCCCCAACTAAATCAGAGATTATCTGTACTTACTGTCACAAGTCTCCATAAATGCCTTGTTTTATCCTATGTCGCCAGAATACCCCATCCGTCTATACGGCGGAGATGAATGGCGACCAATAAACACGACTGATCCAAGGGAGTCCATATTTCAGAAAAGATGATAGAATAGCGATATCACTTACCAACGTCAGGGGCGTGAACTCTAATACTTACGAAAGGTGGAGTCTTCGATAACCAAGTTTAGGGCGATGAAACCGAGTAGAAAAGGTGAGCAAGAATCCGTGGTCGATTCGCTACAAAGCAAGTCCTTACGCACTTCCGCGCAGAGGGGAACTGGTATAAAAAGTGAATATTATTTTGTGTGTGTACCGCAGGAAGTGCGGAAACTTACGCCCACGGGAGAGACTCATTAAGGGGTGGCTGTCCGAAAGATAGTGCATCGAGTCTGTATCAGACGGGTTACTGTCTGAGCCTGGGAAGCCCCATCGTCTTACGTTGGGGTACTTCACAATAGTCACTACAACATAATTATTAAACGTTAGATAGCCTCTGTGAGTATTTTTACAGCTTATACCAGTCTTCAACCTGAACAAAGACGTAGTTTAGGGTTTTTGTTAGGGGCAGGGTTATTATTTTGGATCAGTATTACCACCCTTTTACCCACGTTACCAACCTATATTAAATATCTGGGAGGAACTCGCTCTGAAATTGGATTAGTGATGGGGAGTTTCGCCATTGGGTTGCTTTGTTCTCGTACTTTGCTAGGTTATTTAGCTGATACCAACAGTCGTAAATTAGTGCTTTGTATTGGCATTATTGTAGCGGGTCTTGCTCCCCTTGGTTATTTATTAATTCAGTCTATTTTTCCGTTAATAGCAGTTCGTGCTTTTCATGGGGTCAGTATTGCCGCTTTTACAACGGCTTATAGTGCTTTAGTAGTGGATTTAGCCCCCATCAAACAACGGGGAGAATTAATCGGTTATATGAGTTTAGTAACCCCTATTGGCATGAGTATTGGTCCTGCATTGGGAGGACTTATCCAAGAATTTTCAGGGTATCCTGCCTTATTTATGACTTCTGCCAGTTTTGGTTTTTTTGGCTTATTTTTAGTCACTTTTATCCAAGAAAAATCCCCAACTTATCATCATAAAAATTCTCAGCCTCAAGGTAGAAGTCGCAGTTTTCAGCAAATGATCAGGAGTCATTCTTTAGCGATTCCAGCTTCTATTTTATTGATGATTGGGTTATTATTTGGTACATTGATCACCTTTTTACCGCTGTTTTTACAAGAAACAAATTTAGGATTTAGTGCCGGTTTGTTTTATACGGTGGCAGCAATGGGTAGTTTTTCTTCTCGTATTTTTGCAGGATCGGCTTCTGATCGGTATGGTCGTGGTCCTCTTATAACTGTTAGTCTTTTGTGTTATTTCGTCTCAATGGTATTATTAACTCAAGCGACTGGTAGCACACAAGTATTATTGGCAGGTATTTTTGAAGGCATTGGTGCCGGAACTTTAATTCCCATGATTATTGCTTTGATTTCTGATCGTTCCTCTTCCTATGAAAGAGGTCGGGTTTATTCTGTTTGCTTAGGCGGTTTTGATATTGGAATAGCTTTAGCAGGTCCATTGGTAGGCAGCTTAGGCAATGATTTAAGTTATCAAGGTATTTTTACGATTAATAGTAGTCTGGCTTTGATGGCTTTTTTATTGTTTATTAGTCAGTCCAACCATAGTTTGAAAACTTCCCTCGCTTTTGCTTTAGGTAAAGAAAAAGATTTATATGCTTTTGATGATTGATTGATAAAAAATTAGAGGTGATTTTGTTAACTAAATTGTAAGCATTCAGCCCTCAGCGTTCGGCGTTCAGCTAAGAGATGAAAGCGGTAAGCATTCGTTTAAACGAGAGTCACTTTCGATGCTAGGGATTTATAGTTTTTAGCTTCGAGTAAGTTAAGATCATAAGCAAGTAACAGGTGATATTCAAGTTCACTAGCTGAACCCATAGAAATTTCAAGAAGCTGATGAGCTTTTTCCCACACTTTCAATTCTAAACAAGTTTCTCAATATCAAATCCTCTTCTGTTTGCGTTAGTTTTAAGCTGATAGCTGACGGCTGATAGCTGAATGCTTACACTAAATTTGATAAGGGAGAAAAATATTATTTTTCTCCTGAATCTGGTTAACTCAACTGTTAAGTGATATTAATTTCAACTATCTATTAAAGCTTTAGTATAGTAAAATTGAAAAGGTAGATTAATTAAGGAATTGAAAGAATGGGACGAAAAGCTAAACTAAAAAAAGAAAGAAAAAAACAACCTCAAAACATAGACAATTATGCTAAGGATTCCAATCAGTTTGTAAAACATTTAGAAAGACAAGGTTATGCTTTAAAAAAACCTAAAATGGCTCCAGATATGCCTGATGAAAAGATTGAACCTCAAGTATAAGTTGGGATGAATGATTATGACATCCTATCAAGCGTTAACTATTGATTCCTTAGTTACTCAAATTTATCAAAATGAGGAAAACCTATCTATTGGGGCTGCTAAAATTGGTCAAGAATATATTGAAAACATTTTAGAGACTCAAGAAGAAGCAACCATTGTCTTAGCTACAGGAAACTCTCAATTACAATTTTTAGATGTTTTAATTGCCTCTAAAAAAATTGATTGGTCACGGATTAATTTATTTCATTTAGATGAATATTTAGGCATTGAAGGGAAAAACCCTGCTAGTTTTCGTTTTTATCTCCATGAAAGAGTGGAAAAACGTATTAATCCTAAATCATTTAATTACTTGGTAGGAGATGCTTTAGAACCCATCAAAGAATGCGATCGCTATACTCAATTATTAAAAAAATACCCTATTGATCTCTGTTGTTTGGGGATTGGAACCAATGGACATTTAGCCTTTAATGAACCACAAGTAGCTAATTTTGATGATCCCCACTGGGTAAAAATTGTACAATTAGATCAACAAACCCGTTGGATACAAGTACATCAGGGACATTTCAAAACCTTTGAAAAAGTACCAAAATATGCGTTAACCCTTACCATTCCCACTATTATGTCAGCTAAAAAAATTATCTGTTTAGCAACAGGAGAAAACAAAGCAGAAATTATCAAACAAATGCTAAAAGGTAAGATTTCCACTGATTGTCCTGCCTCCATTTTAAGACAACATAGAAACGCTACTTTATTGCTTGATCAAAAGGCAGGAAGATTACTGTAATTAAGGTATCTCCTGATTGATGATCAGGAGATTTTAAATTATCTTTAAACGTTAACTTGAATCGAACGCTGTTGCAGGGCTTCTACCAGGGAACGAACCACAGCCACCATAGCGATAGGATCATTTAGTTGATTAATAGCTGAACCCACTCCAACCCCTGATGCACCAGCAGCGATCGCCATTGGAACCGTAACGGTGGATAAACCTGACGCACAGAGTACGGGGACAGACACAGCACGAGAAATACTATAAGCAGCGGCTAAAGTAGGGGCTGCTTTTTCGATCAATCCCAAGGTTCCTGGATGGGTGGGGTGAGTGCTAGTACCGCCTTCGGTTTGAATGAGATTAGCCCCTACCTTGACTAACTCTTCTGCAAGTTCTACTTGTTCATCTAAAGGTAGAATATGGGGAACCGTAACGCAGAGGGTGGTATCAGGGAGTAAAGTGCGGGTTTTTTGGGTTAATTCCAACACTTCAGGGGCTTCAAATCGTCGTCCCTGAGCATAAAAAGCATCAAAATTACCAATTTCTACTAAATCTGCTCCTGCATCCACAGCATCTGCTAATAATTCAGCATCAACCGCCGAAACACAAATGGGTAAATCAATTAAAGAACGAACATGACGAACTAAACTGGGAGAAGCAGCAATATCAACAAAAGTTGCGCCTCCTGCTTGGGCTGCTTTAACGATCGCCGAAACTTTGGTTATGTCAAAATTAGTCAAACCACTAATAACCTTGAGGGCTTGACGTTGTGCAAAAGCTTTCTCTAATTGACGGTGCATAATCATTGTCTGTGTAAATTAAGTTATTCCCAACATCATTAACCCATGGAAAGGAACCATGGGCTGTTAAATAACATTATCTTAACTTATTATTCAACCCCTTCTTTTTCGATTCTCTGTTGTGATTCAAAAATTCAAGTCAACGAGAACAAATATTAGAACTTTTAAGAACTCTTAACGGAAATAAACGTCACAATTTTATAAGACCGTGTACCATAGTATGAAACCAGATGAGAGGCCGGATAATGGTTCATATCCCTTCATCTGTCATGGTTGGCTAACGTAACCTGCCTTTAAATTCCCGTTCGACATCGATAAAATACTATGAATAACATCATAAAATACTTGTGCCGTTATCAATCACTCCTCTTAGGTGGAACCGTAGCAGCCATCTGCTTCCATACTTTAGCCTTTCCCGTCAATAGTGCGCCCCAACCAGAGGGTTTAGAAGATAATCCCAAAGCTATTGTGGATGAGATGTGGCAAATTGTAAATAATGAATTTGTCAATAAAGATTTCAATCGGGTTGATTGGCTAGAAAAACGTCGGGAATTGTTATCTCAGGATTATGAAAGTTCAAAACAAGCCTATAAAGCTATTCGTGATGCTCTGGAAGACTTAGGAGATCCTTACACCCGTTTTTTGCCCCCTAATGAGTTTTCTCTATTGACCAGTCAAACCACAGGAGAAGTATCGGGAATTGGAGTGAGATTAGCTATTGACAAGCGGACGAGTGAACTGTATGTGGTAGAAGCAGTGAAAAACTCCCCTGCTATGGAAGCAGGATTAAAACGGGGCGATCGCCTGATTCGTATTAACGGCAAACCCACTGCTCTAATGACCCTAGAACAAGCACAAGAAGCCATCAATGGGGAATTGGGAACAGAAGTCAGTTTACAACTCTCACGACGGGAAAAAGGGGTTTTCCAAGTAACCTTAGAACGGGCGCAAATTGAAATTCCGGCCGTAACCTATCACCTCAAAGAAGACGAGCAACATCGTATTGGGTACATCAAACTCGATGAATTTAGTTCCCACGCCACTGAACAAATGAAACTGGCCATCGAAGACTTAGGGAAACAGCAGGTTTCTGGATACGTTCTTGACTTACGGGGCAACCCAGGGGGGTTACTATTTGCCAGTGTGGATATTGCCCGTCTCTGGTTGAAAAAAGGAGAAATTGTCAGCACTATCGACCGTAGAGGAGGCGATCGCAACTTCTCGGCTAATGGAACCTCCTTGACGGATTTACCCCTGGTAGTTTTGGTGAATGAATGGTCAGCCAGTGCCAGTGAAATTTTAGCAGGGGCTCTCAAAGAAAACGGAAGAGCAACGGTAGTAGGAACCACGACCTATGGGAAAGGGACAGTCCAGTCCGTTCATAATCTCTCAGATGGCTCAGGGTTAGCAGTTACCATTGCCCGCTATTATCCCCCCAGTGGCACCGATATTAACCATAAAGGCATTAGTCCTAATGTTTATTTAGAATTGACCATGGAGCAAGAAGCTCGCCTAAAAAGCGATCCTACCCTAATGGGAACCAATGCCGATCCCCAATACACTCGCGCTATTTCCATCTTAAAAGGTCGTAGTCAACCCATCTCGACCCCCGCTACTCCCAAACCCGTTGGCCTGCGTTGGGAAGAGTTACGGGAAACCGTTAAGGATCGTGATCCCCGTTGGCAGCGAATGCAGGACACGGGGAATTAGTAGAAGACTTGTGGGACTGGGGGACTTTGGAGACAAGGGAGATGGGGGAGACTAGGAGACTTTGGAGAAATGATTGATATACCATCCCATCACCCCATCACCCCGTCACCCCGTCACCCTCTCACTTCCCACACACCCCACTCCTCCCAGACTCCCCACACTCCCTATAACTCCTTACACTATTATCTAGATAAAATTGAGCAAAATCTCCTGATGAATCTGTCCTAAAGGACGAACTGCACCCAGTTTTTTCGAGTAGCATTCTCCTTTTCTAATAGCATCAGGAGACACTAATTCTAAGTCTGCCCCTTCCTGTAAAGTTAACGCTTCTATAGGTACAGTTAAAGGCGCGTGGAAAATATAGCGCACCGCTACTTCGTCATCGTAGCGACAGAAAAGGATAGGATTAGAAAGTTGATAATTAATCTCTTCTAGAACTTCTCGTTTGACTCCCATTTCTGGGGTTTCTTCGGGTTCGAGATGACCTCCAAAAAAACCCCAGCGATCGGGATAAATGATGGTGGGAATATTATCCCGTAACTGCATCAAAAAGTGACCATTTTGATGCAGAATAGCCAAAGCAACTTGACGGACATTATTTGGTATGGCGTTTGTGGGGGAGGAGAAACTCATTAGGATCGGGTTTAGAGACGGGTTTAACTTCAGAAGCTGATGGGGACTCTACTTCAGTATCAGCCACAGGTTGAGCCGTTGGCTGAGTCTGTGGTGAATTAGCTTCTAATTTTTCAACCTCTAGGATATACAACTCGCCCACATCTTGACCACCCAGAGGAATTGATTGATAGGTCACTTTTCCAGTGATTTGAACGGTTTCCCCTGTTTGGGGAAGGGGATCATTAGTTAATACCCATACGGTTCCTGTGTCATCTTCAAGTTGATAAGAACCACGATCCAAAAAAGGTGCGTGATCAACTACTTTACCCTCTAAATAGACAATCTGCTCTTCTGAGGTGCTTTCTGTTGAAGGTTGGGAGGAAATTTCTCCAATGGGGGTAATAGAGGGTTGTGCTAACCCTAAATGGTTAAGAGGGGTACATCCTAGCATACCCCCCACCAAGAGGGAAAAAATAGCACTATGAACCCCTCGAATGTTTAAAACTTTCATGATCAGTGCCGTGAAATTGACTGGCTTGAGATAGGCTACATAATAGGACACCATAAACAACTCCTCCGTTCCAAATTTATCTAGGTTATCCATGTCTTCTGAAACTGCTTCTTTGTTAAACGGTAAAGCATTAGCGCAAAAAATTCAGGAAGAATTAAAAACAACGGTTGAAACATTACAAGGGAGCATCGGTCGTCCCCCTGGTTTAGCGGTTATTATGGTAGGGGATAATCCAGCTAGTGCTGTGTATGTTCGTAACAAGGAAAAGGCTTGCGCTAAAGTGGGAATTGCTTCCTTTGGCCGTCATTTACCCACAGAAACCCCACAGGAAGAAGTTGAAGCATTAATACAGCAGTTAAATGTAGATGAGCGAGTGGATGGCATTTTAGTGCAGTTACCCTTACCTCCCCATCTAGATACCGTTAAATTACTCCATGCGATCGCCCCAGAAAAAGATGCAGATGGGTTACATCCCACAAACCTAGGCCATTTAATTCGAGGAGAAACAGGGTTACGCAGTTGTACCCCTGCGGGGGTGATGCGTTTGTTAGAAGAATATAAGCTAGATGTAGCTGGGAAACACGCTGTTGTGGTGGGACGCAGCATTTTAGTGGGGAAACCGTTAGCGTTGATGTTGTTGGAAAAGAATGCAACGGTTAGCATTGCTCATTCTCGCACTCCCGACTTAGGGGAAATTACCCGTCAAGGGGATATTATTATTGCTGCGGTGGGTAAACCCAATTTAATTACAGGGGAGATGGTTAAACCTGGGTGTGTGGCCATTGATGTAGGGATTAACCGTATCATAACGGAAGAGGGCGCGTCTAAATTAGTAGGAGATTTTGAGTTTAACTCTGTTTCTCAGGTGAGTGGTTATATTACCCCTGTTCCTGGAGGTGTCGGTCCGATGACGGTAGCTATGTTATTACAAAATACTGTGTTAAGTTATCAGAAATACCAGTAAACCAAAGGGACAAAGGAACATTATTCTCAAAAATTCGTCTATTATCTTTGAAGATCAATAAGAACTCAAGACTTTGATCGATGGTTATAACTACCTGTGGAAAACCTAGGGTATGAAGATTTCTGTTATTTATGCTTATCCCCGTTCGGGGGGAACCCTGGTTAATCGTTGTTTAGGAAGTATTGCTGGTAATTTAATCTTATCAGAGGTCAATCCTTTGGCTTCAGTGGTTTCTCTTGCTGAACAAGCAAAAAATTGGCTTTATCTTTTATCAGATGAACAGCTAGAAGAGTTTTCGAGGAAATCTTACGGAGAGCAAATATACTTTCTAGCAACCGAAGCAAAATCTTCTAATTATCATTTAATTATTAGAGATTGGACAGCGGCCAACTTTATAGATAACCCTATCAATGATAATATGTTGACCGCCAGTTTTATATTGGAACAGGATTTATATTTATCCCATTATAAATTACCCTATTTACCAGTAGCAATTGTTCGTCGTGCAGCAGATGTGTATGAGTCTATGACACGAGTATTTCCTCACTTGGATCGAGGGATTCAAGCTTTTGGAGAAGCCTATGTAAGATATGCTCAAGCTGTTTGTAATTATCCCATCTTTTACTATGAAAAAATTTGCCAAGATCCGATCACTCAAATTCAATTAATTTGCGAAACTCTAGAAATAAATTATGCTCCTAATTTCATCAATAAATTTTATTATTTTGAGAATTGTACTGGAGATAATACTATTCAACAATCATCAAGAGGAAAACAACTAAGTAAAATCCAATTATTTCCGAGTCATACAGAGTCAAAGTCTTATATCATAGCTAGTGATAATAAAAACTGTCGGCAAGCTGACCGATTATTAGGATATGAATGAAACACCACAATTAAAGAACGTCTGGCAAATCTTAGAATCACGGGATCAAGTTATCTTAAAAGCAAGACTAGAAAACTCTCGTCTGCAAAATATGCACAAGAAACTGTTGGAAGAACAAAAAAGACATATCCAACTTATCGAAAAATTAAATCAAGAGATACATCAATCACATCAAGAAATACACGAGTTAACGGTAAGATCAAAAGATAATCGATCAAAACAAGAAACATTGCAGCATATTATTGAACAAAAAGATTTAACCATAGAAGACATAAAAAAACAACTTAGCTGTAGTGAGAAAGATCGGGTGAACTTATGGCAAAAAATTGATCAATTACAAGAACAACTGAACGAAAGTCAATCCACCATTGAGGGGATGAAAAGTAGTAAATTTTGGCAGTTAAGGCAAGGTTTTGTTAGACTTAAAAACTTCCTGAGATTAACAGGTCACCGTTAGAACTCATAACCCCCAAATTCAATTTCTTCTTTAAAATTCTGGTAAATAAATAGAAAATTATAATTGATAAAAAGCCTAAGTAGGTAGGCATAATTAAAGATAAAATCTTTGCAGGGTGGGAAATGCCCAAAACTATATTTATATCAAGGTTCTAGCTTTAATTAGGAGTGCATCGCATTATCCGTTTATTTATACTCACCTACTTA
>JASJDW010000113.1 GCA_030064955.1 Crocosphaera sp. | reverse complement strand
GGGAAGAGGGGGAAGGGTGGGAAGAGAAAACCATGTGTATTGCTTAATTCTCCCCACACCTCCCACACTCCCCACACTCTCTATTTCATGAACTTTTCAAGCTTATCCGAGTAGTATTGAAACACACCTAACAGTGCGATCGCAATTTTTAAGGTTGAGTTTAGTTGCCTCAACCCAACACTAAACTTATTACTTATGTCCTAATATTTTATCCCGAAGATGTTTGATTTGATCTCTATATTTGGCTGCTTCTTCAAACTCTAAATTTTTAGCTGCTTCTTCCATTTGTTGTTCTAATTGTTGAATTAATTGAGGAATTTGATCCAAAGGTAAATCATCAGCTTGGGTATAAACTTCTTCTAGTTGTTGGGCATTTAAACGACGAGAAATATCTAAGAAGGATAAAATAGCATTACTTGATCCTTTAACAATGGGTTTAGGGGTGATATTATGACGTTTATTATAAGCCATTTGAATGTTTCTTCTTCTATCCGTTTCTTCAATGGCTTTGATCATACTATCAGTTAAATTATCTCCGTATAAAATAGCTTGTCCATTCACATGACGCGCAGCGCGGCCAATGGTTTGAATTAATGATTTTTCTGCCCTTAAAAACCCTTCTTTATCCGCATCTAAAATAGCCACTAAAGAAACTTCGGGTAAGTCTAAACCTTCTCTTAATAAATTAACTCCAATTAATACATCAAAGTCTCCATTTCTTAATCCTTGTAAAATTTCAATACGTTCAATGGATTTAATTTCAGAATGTAGATATTGTACGTTTACTTCTCTTTCTTGAAAATACTCGGTTAAATCTTCAGCCATCCGTTTTGTTAGTGTGGTAATTAAAACTCTTTCTTTTCGTTTAACTCTTTGTTTAATTTCTCCTAACAAATCATCCACTTGCCCTTCTGTGGGACGGACAAAAATTTCAGGATCTAATACCCCTGTGGGACGGATAATTTGTTCAGCAATTCTATCTTCTGATTGTTCAATTTCCCAGTTTCCAGGGGTAGCAGAAACAAAGATACATTGATTAACTTTATTCCAAAATTCTTCAGCTTTTAATGGTCGATTATCTGCTGCACTGGGTAAACGAAAACCATGATCAATTAACACTTTTTTCCTAGCTTGATCACCGTTATACATTCCTCTAATCTGAGGAACAGTTACATGGGATTCATCAATAATTAATAACCAATCTTTAGGAAAATAATCCACTAAACATTCTGGGGGTGAGCCTAGTTTTCTTCCTGCTAAATGACGAGAATAGTTTTCTACGCCATTACAATAACCCACTTCTCTCAGGAGTTCTAAATCATAACGAGTCCTTTGATCAATTCGTTGTGCTTCTAATAGTTTACCTGTGTCTTCTAATAGTCTTACTTGTTCTTTTAATTCAATTTCTATGGCTTGACAAGCAGCTTCTAATTGGTCTTCTGGGGTAACAAAATGTCGTGCTGGATAGATATTGATGTTTTTAAGACTATTTAAAATTTCTCCTGTCACTGGATCTAAATAACGAATAGCATCAATTTCATCTCCAAAAAATTCAACTCGGATCACTCTATCTTCATAAGCAGGAACAATCTCTAAAACGTCTCCTTTTACTCTAAATCTTCCCCGTTGTAATTCCAGATCATTACGAGAATATTGAATAGTAACTAAGTCTCTTAACAGTTGTCTTTGCTCGACTTCTTTTCCTACAACTAAAGGAACAGAAGCTTTTAAATATTCGGCGGGCATTCCTAACCCGTAAATACAGCTAATAGAAGCAACAACAATAACATCTTTACGTTCAAATAATGAGCGAGTTGCCGAGTGCCTTAACATATCAATTTCATCGTTGATTGAAGCACTTTTCTCAATATAAGTATCACTGACGGGAATGTACGCCTCTGGTTGATAATAATCATAATAACTGATAAAGTATTCAACAGCATTGTCAGGAAAGAACTGTCTTAATTCATTACATAATTGTGCTGCTAAGGTTTTATTATGGGCTAAAACTAATGCGGGTTTTCCTATGTTTTCAATTACCGCAGCAATAGAAAAGGTTTTTCCTGTTCCTGTGGCACCTAATAAGGTTTGAAAACAGTTGCCTTCTTTTATAGATTGTGTTAGTTGTTTAATGGCAGATGGTTGATCACCTGTGGGTTTAAACGGGGCGTTTAGGTTAAAAATAGGATGAGTAATCATTAAAAATAATCAATCGTTTTATAGGAATTTGTAATTAATCTATTGGTAAGCATTCAGCTATAGCAGTTCTCATACTTGTGAGGTACAAACTTTTCTAGTTTTAGGAGTTTGGAAGTTCAGGAGGGCAGGCTTCGCCCGATGCTCCCCAGCAGAAGTTGAATATTATATGAAATCAGCTTAATCACTCAACGTTAAAGTTTCTACTGTAAATCCATCTTCCCCTGCTTCCTCTGCTCACCTTATCTTAACGTACAGGATTTCATATTAGGTGTACCTCATGAGTCCAGGAAATGCTATATTAGCTGTCAGCCATTAGCTTATAATTATAAATCCCTAGCATTGAAAGTGAGTGAGATTAAACAAAGATAAGGCGCGAGAAAAAGTCTCTCACACAATGCGCGGTGATCGCTTTCATCTCTTAGCTGAACGCTGAACGCTGACGGCTAAATGCTTACATTACGACAGATTGTTATATTCCTGATGATAACCGATCTTTTCACCCATATAGGTGAGTCCTAACCCCTAACATGGATGAAGCAATGACGTAGGGTTACGGAGTATTCTGATAAGGGTAGAGGACATGAATATAGATAGTCTCTACGGGAGTGTGACGCCATGTCTATCAGAAAAATAACATTTGATACCGTTGTTATTCTTGGGTTCTTGATTGGGACAGGTTTACTTTTCAACTATATCTTAGGAACTCCTTTATCCAATCCCCTTATGGGTAATACAATTACCACAGAACAAGAAGCTTAATTATTGTCATAAATTGATGACAAAAAATGACAACTCTCTTCATTTTAACCTTGTTAGTTCACCCAAATAGATGAAGACTTCCAAGACATAATCATGGGATATTAAGAACAGCAAGAACAAAAGTTTTCCCTACATCGAGATTTCCTCCTCAGATGTACCAGATGACCTCCTCCACCCTAACAATAGGGTGGTTTTTATTTTGGAAGCATTTAGCCATCAGCGTTCAGGGTTCAGGGTTCAGCTATAGCAGTTCCCATACTTGTGAGGTACAAACTCTTCTAGTTCTAGGAGTTAGGAGTTCGGGAGGGCAGGCTTCGCCCGATGCTCCCCAGCAGGAGTTGAATATTAGGTGTATCTCATGAGTCCAGGAAATGCTATATCCATTAATAAATGATTTAGACTAACTATAGTAGTAAAGTAGCGTTAACACCTATGCAACTGCCTTCTGAGAATAAGATATGATAAGGCTAAGAGAATAATATGCCTTTTTATGTCTCCATGAATAATAATCCTCTAACTCGCTTTGAACCGGCAACAACTCTAGAAGAAATTTATTTAACGTTATCTCCTCAACCTTTAACAACCGTAGAGGAAATTGAAGCATTTTATCGCAAAGAAATGAATGAAGTTAGAGGGGGTGATAAAATTCGTCATCTCAAATTAGGATTACAACGGGTGAATAATAATAAGTATTATAAAGGGTGTTTTATGGGACATCCAGGGGTTGGTAAATCCACAGAATTAACTCGTTTAATTAATGATAAAGATATCCTTAAAAGTTTTCGTGCTATTCGCTTTAGTGTGTTAAGTGATTTAGACCCGCGTAATTTTAATCCGTTGGATGTGGTGTTATTAATGGTAGTTGAAATTGTTGAACAAACATATAAAGTGACTGAAAAAAGTCCAAAAGATGTAACATTACTGAAGTTAAAAGATTGGTATAACGCAAAAGAAGTGACTCGGAAGGAAAATGAACAAGGTAGCTTAAGCATGGAAGTAGGGGTAGGGGTAAAAGATAATTCCCTTTGGAATCAAATCTTAGGATTATTTGCTTCTGTAAAAGGGGAATTAAGGTTTGCTTCAAGTCGAGAAGAAAAAGTTGTAGAATATCGTATTAAACGATTCAATGAGCTAGTAGACATTACTAATACTCTTTTGGGAGAGTGTAATCAATTATTGCAAGAAAAAGAAAATCGTACGTGGTTATTAGTGGGGGAAGATTTTGATAAAGCAGGGGTTTCAACAGACGCTATTGAAGCGTTGTTTATTAATTATGGAAATATTTTTAAAGATTTGAACGTTCATTTGATCTTTAATATTCCTATGGGTTTATATAATTCTTCTGAGGGAATTAAACTTATTTTTCCGTTTGAAACTTGCCATTTAATCCCTGATACAACGGTCTTTTGTCAAGATCATAGTCCTAATAATGGGGGACGAAATGCTTTAGAAAAAGTTCTAGAAGCGAGGATCAATCTTAATCTATTTAAAGCAGGACAAATAACCCGATTAATTATTGCATCAGGGGGTAATATTCGAGACTTATTTTCATTGGTTAATTATGCAGCAAATACTGCAATTCTTGAAGGAAAAGAAATCATTAAAGCAGATCAAGTTACTGTTGCTATTGGAAATTTACGCACGGAATATAAACGTCGTTTAGGGGAAAGTTTTTTTGATAAATATAACATTCCTTTTGAGGAGAAAACAGAGCTTTTAAAGCGAATTTATGATCAAGAACCCAATGCACAAATTCCTAATAAAGTATTATATGTTCTTCTTTATAATCGAGCCATTCAAGAACTGAATAAAGGAAAAGGTGAACGCTGTTTTGGCGTTCATCCCTTAGTTGTCGATATTTTAAATGAACAAGGAATTATTCCTTTTTCTGCTCAAGGGGGTGTCCCTGGAGGAACATCAAGTGACTAAAAAACAATTAATTTCAGGAACCATTAATCATACTATTGCTCATCTTGTTTTATGGGGAACCAGACCATTACCCAGTTTAGCAAAAGTAGAGTTTTCTTCGGACTTTTCTCGTCAAAAAGTAATTAGAGAAATTGCTTATCAATTTAAGCAGAAAGAGATTTCTTTTCAAGAAATAATATTACCGTTACGGGAAGACCCTTCCGTGGTGTTTAATACACTTTTTTCAGCGTTACAAGAAATATCATCAGGGGTAGTTTCTATTACAGGGTTTGAAACAGCTTTTAAAACCGATATTCCTTTATTTGAAGCGGTGAGAGTCATTAATTTTAATCGAGAAAACTTAGCGCAGTTTAATCTAAGACAAATTTGGTGGATGTCTCGTCCTTTTCATAGCGAAGCAATCAAAGTAATGCCAGATTTAAACTCTTGGTTTTCTTTGCGATTATTTTTAACTGAAGATGCAACTAACAATTTAATACCGTTTGATAAAACTCCTCATCAAAAGTCCCAAATTCTTATTAAAAGCAATTTACCAAAGTTAGATAAGAATTTTATTAGGACGAACAAAGACTTAAAGAAAATTGATCAGGTTTTGTCTTGTCATAATATAGTTGCTTTAGGTGGTATAGGAGGTATTGGAAAATCGCAGTTAGCATTACAATATGCTTGGCAGCAACAGGCTAAAAATAATTATCCTGGGGGGATTATTTGGTTAAATGGTTTAAGTCAGAATGTGGGGATTCAAATTATTAACTTTGCTGCTCAATATTTAAACATAAATTTACTAGAAGAACAGTCTTTAATTGAAAAAGTTCGTTATTGTTGGACTCATTGGCCAGAAGGAAAGGTTTTAATTATTATTGATGATGTTCGAGACTATGGAGATATTAAACCTTATTTACCCCCATTAGATAACCGCTTTAAGATTTTAGTTACTACTCGGTTTAATTATCTTTCTTCAGCTATTGAAACTCTTAACATAGGCATTTTATCAGAACCAAAAGCCCTTAAATTATTAGAAATTGCCATAGGAAAAGAACGCCTAGAAACAGAATTAGAAACAGCAAAAAGATTATGTCAACAATTAGGTTATTTTCCCTTAGCATTAGATTTAGTGGCACAATTTTTAAGCCTTCATCAAGATTATTCTTTGAAAGAACTAATCACATTATTACAACAACAAGACTTAGAGTTATCAAAACCCGATCCAACAGGAGAAAGCCAAGTTAAAGCATCCTTAGACTTATCTTGGAAAACCTTAGCAATAGAGACACAAACCTTAGCTTATTATCTCAGTTTATTGGCATTGGCTCCTTTTTCTTGGTTATTAGTCAAAAAATTCTTTCCTAACCAAACAACAGAAGAGATAAATAACAATTTAACTCAATTAATCGATTTAAGATTAGTGGAAAGTTTAGGAGAAGACGAGTATGCACTCCACACCTTGATCCGTCGTTATATACGAGATAAGTTAGAAGCGGATCAACAGGCTAAAATAATAAAACGCCAGTATTGTAAAGTAATGGCAGACTTGTGTCGAGAGATTCCTGAAACGCCAACCCTAGACATTATTAACAACATCACACCTCATATTCCCCATATTGAAATTGCAGCTAGGGAATTTCAGCGTATTATAGCAGAGGAGGATATTGTTGCTCTATATGAAGGTTTAGGGCGTTATTATAGTGGTCAAGGCTTATATTTTTTAGCAGAACCCTGGTTAATAGACTGCTTAACCCTAACCCGCAGTCGTCTAGGAGATAAACACCTTGATGTTGCCACCAGTTTAAATAATTTAGCCAGACTCTACTATAACCAAGGAAGATACACAGAAGCAGAATCTTTGTACATTGAAGCTTTAGCCTTGAGAAAAGAATTATTAGGCCATCGCCATCCAGATACCGCTAGCAGTTTAAATAATTTAGCTCTACTATACAATAACCAAGGAAGATATACAGAAGCAGAGTCTTTGTACAAAGAAGCTTTAGCCTTGAGAAAAGAATTATTAGGCCATCGCCATCCAGATACCGCTAGCAGTTTACATAATTTAGCCAGACTCAACAATAACCAAGGAAGATACACAGAAGCTGAACCTTTGTACAAAGATGCTTTAGCCTTAGATAAAGAACTATTAGGCGATCGCCATCCATACGTGGCTACCAGTTTACATAATTTAGCTGTACTCTACAATAACCAAGGAAGATACATAGAAGCAGAATCTTTGTACAAAGAAGCTTTAGCCTTGAGAAAAAAATTATTAGGCGATTGCCATCCATACGTGGCTACCAGTTTACATAATTTAGCTGTACTCTACAATAACCAAGGAAGATACACAGAAGCAGAATCTTTGTACAAAGAAGCTTTAGCTTTGAGAAAAGAATTATTAGGCGATCGCCATCCAGATACCGCTACCAGTTTAAATGATTTAGCTGTACTTTACGATAACCAAGGAAAATACGCAGAAGCAGAGTCTTTGTACAAAGAAGCTTTAGCTTTGAGAAAAGAATTATTAGGCGATCGCCATCCAGATACCGCTACCAGTTTAAATGATTTAGCTGTACTTTACGATAACCAAGGAAAATACGCAGAAGCTGAACCCTTGTATATTGAAGCGGTAGCTATTGCAGAAGAAACATTAGGGACAAAGCATCCTGATACGGTTATTATACGGAATAATTTAGCTATGTTGAGAAATGCTCAATCATAGAGATTATATTCGTAGGTTGGGTAGAGGAACGAAACCCAACATTATCGTCATTGCGAGGGGATGGACTACTAATATAACTTAATTTTGAATCATTATCCCCCCGAAGCAATCTCCTTTTTTTTCGTTGAGTATCATGAAAGATTGCGTCAGGGTATTATTAATGAGAGTAAAAGATTAAAGTTGAGTTTACCCCTTGCAATGACAGTGAAATACAAGCAGTCTCCCTGAAGCGATCGCTTTTTTGTTCTTAGGAGTTATAACAAGATTGCTTTGGAAGCAAAAATAACTCTTATAACGATGCTTTAAGTTAAGGTTTTGCCTCCTCGCAATGACAGGTAAATGTTATTCAAAGTTTATTTCAATAAATCGATAAATTCTTCTGTGGTAAGTTCAGCATCTCAAAATATTTTTCTTAATAACCCTTTCCCCAAATTTCGTCCTAAATGTACTGGTATTGTAACAACTCGGCTATCTGTGTGTTTAAGTCTAACATGACTTTCACGTTGGCGTACAATTTCAAAACCAACTTTTTCCAAAACTGAAATGACTTGTTTTGCTGTAACTGTTGGTAGTTTTGGCATTAAAGTGTTACCTTTTGAATGCCAATAAATTTAGAAGTTTCCTTAAAGTCTTCTTCTTCTAAACACATTTCAATCACTTCTTTAATATTTGTCACAAGTTCATCAAGGGTTCTTCCCTGACTGTAGCAAGCTTTTAGCTGAGGAATTTCTCCAATAAACATACCATCTTCATCTTGTTCTACAATCATATAAAATTCACGTTTACTTGTCATATTTGCTGTTAAGTTTATCCTATCTCTTGCTCTTATATTATACTGTGAAGGTGGGCAATGCCTACCCTACTATGAAGTATTACTAATGTGTTATTACATCAATATTTCTGCGTCTTAAACCCTCAGCGATCGCTTTACTTGCATCTTTTGTTAGATAGTAATATTCTTTCAGAAGCTAAACGCCTTTATTGGGTTTCACTCTGGTTCAACCACCAACCTACACATTAAAATAAAAGCAGTCCCCCAGACGCAACTAGGAGACAGATCAAAATTTAATCTATTAAGAGTGTAACTCATGAGCCAGACATTATCGGAATTGACTTACGAAAAAGATTACCATCAATGGACAATAGAACAGTCCCAAGCGTTACGAGAACTTGTCAATACTCACCACGAATTGAAGTATAACAAAACATTGGACTGGGACAATATCATTGAGGAAATTGAAGCGTTGGGACGTAGAGAATATAATGGAGTGGTTAAATTGCTGATGAGACAAATTGAGCATCGTTTAAAGATAGATTATGTTGGGTTAGAAGAGTGTTATAAAACATGGCAAGTTGAAATACAAGCGTTTAGGATTGGAATTAAGCGCAAAATTGCACCGAGTATGAAACCAAAACTAAAATCAGAACTAGAAGAAATTTATCAAGATGCTGTTAGTTTAGTGGTCTTAGAATACGGCGTTAAAGTACCTGATCAATGTCCTTACAGTTTAACTGAACTATTACCTTAATCTGAGTACAGTAAGTCCTCCCTTTAAAAAGAAAAAGAAAACAAGGAAGTGTCCAAGCGATTGCTTAATGTTATGGGAAAAGCCAAAACGTAAACCTCAAGATATATCAAGAGAAGATTTTGATTCTCTCCCCAAAGATTTAGTATTGAGAGAAGTTCATTGTTACATTTGTATTCCTGGTTTTAGAACCAAAGAAATCATTGTCGTTTCCATTTATCTTTACAAGCTACTAGACAACACCTAGATAATTTGAGCATCGAAATGGGTTGATAAACCAAAAAAAAGAGTGAAGAAAATGTATAAAACAATCTTGAAAAAGATAGCTGATAGTTATGAAAAGAGAAGAGTTGGTAGGGTCGAACCAAGAGTACGAAAACGCCGTCCAAAATCCTACCCATTAATGCAAGAACCCCGTGCCGTTCTTCGGGCTAAAATGAAATCCGCTTGAAATTCGTTGGCCGTCAGCGATCGCGGGATAACTTAGCGGAATTCTCCCATGAATGTTAATATCAACTGCGATCGCTTGCTATCAAATCATCCAGTCTAGCAAGCGATCGCCAAACTGCACCCTTTCCCACCATGAGGTTTTACCAATGATTTTGCGATTCATTTGGAGATGGCTTGTCGTTTTTATCCTGACCATCACCTTCTTTCTTGGAACTGTTCCTCCTCCCGTGATGGCACAAGGCCTAACCATTTCCAATCCCATGCTATCGAAAATTCCTAGTTCAGATGCGTTGCTAGACTGGTTTAAGCAGAAGAAAGAAGGAATTAAGGAGAAAGTAGTCAAGAAAGAAGAGATCACAGCCAAACAGTCAGATTTAGCTTCAGACACCTTTACGCTACAACTCCTTCATGCTTCAGACATCGAATCTGGATTGCAAGCATTAGAGGATTTTCCTCGCTTTTCTGCCGTCCTCAATGCCCTCAAAGATGATTACCCCAACACCATTGTCCTTTCCTCTGGAGACAATTACATTCTTAGTCCCTTCCTGTTTAAAGAGTTACGCAAATATTTAATAAAAGTTAAAAGCCCCTATTCTGCCGATGAAACCGCAGATAGATTTGAACAAGCCGTTCGTGATTCTGGATCGAAAGTTTTCCCTCGCATCGATCATCAAGAAGCTGCCGCAGAATTTGGTCTGGAAATGGGTGAAAATATGGTAATTTCCTTTGGAAATCCACGCTATGGAACCCGATTTATGGCCGAGCAAAATCCTGAAGCTGGAATTGATTTCCCTCCTAAAGTTCAAGTTTATGAAGAGAAAGGAGAAGTCTTTTTAGCTTTAAATACCCCCTTATATCTCTATGATGTAGTTTTTAAACGTCATGGCTTGGAGTTTGATGAAGGTGATCTCACTTTTTACGAAGGTGTAATAAATAACCTGCTCGAAGCTTCTATCGGTAAAACTGTAAACTTTCCTCAAGTTCCTTTAGGAGACACCGATCCTGGTGTTCGTGAAGAGGACCGCTATTTAATCAGAACAAGATCGAAGTTCTCAGCTGAAGAAACTGCTGATCGTTTTGAAGATGCAGTTCTTGAAAAAGGGTTGAAAGTATTTCCCCGATTTGACCATCAACAGGCTGCTGAAGAATATGGCTTGGAATTAGATGATAACATCGTATTGATGTTTGGCAATCCACGCTATGGAACCCCATTTATGGTGGAGCAAAATCCACAAGCTGGAATTGATTTTCCTCCTAAAGCTCAAGTTTATGGCAAAGATGGAAAAGTTTGGTTGGCCGTAAATAGTTCACAATACTTATATGAGGTTATTTTTGAACGTCATGGACTGAAATTCAATGAAGGTGATCTTGTTTTCTTTGAAAATGTAGTCAATGATCTGATCGTCGACACTCTGGATGTAGATCAACTACTAAGGGGAGGAGAGGACAATGATGTTCTCTTGGGCTATACGGGCAATGACATTCTCCTTGGTGGTCGGGGCGATGATCAACTCTATGGAGGTAAGGACGATGATGACCTCGATGGAGGTCGAGGCAATGATCAACTCTGGGGAAATTCAGGAGATGACATGCTTCTAGGAAGAGAGGGCAATGACATTTTGCTAGGCGGTAAAGGCAAAGATGAACTCAATGGTGGTGTAGGTAATGATGAACTTACAGGTGGCCAAGGTGCTGATACTTTTATTCTGGCAGCAGGAGAGGGAACTGATACAATTACCGATTTTGGCAATGGTTCAGATCTGATTGGGTTATTGCGTGGTATAGGATTTAGCGATCTTTCCTTCTCTGGTGAAGATATTATCTTGACTTCTACCAATGAAATTCTGGCAACATTAACTGGAGTGGATACTACAACTCTTACAGCATCTGACTTTATTACTATTTAAAGCACTATTCTTGAGCAGAAAATTCCCCTGGAATAAACCATTTCCACCTGTAAATTTTCCGTTGATGGACAGAGAACTTATCTACTACTGAGGATGCGATCGCTAAAATCCAACAGCGATCGCCATGAAAATCTGTGCGGAAGTCTGTTCTGAGAGAGGAGAAAACGGTTCGCGGCGAACTTCCGCGAACCAGACTTACAAACTTTTCTTTTAAACTCCTCGGACGGTACAGCGTGGGACTTAGCCCGACATTTAGAGTTAAAATTTAAGCGTTAACCAAACTACGGGTATGACGTTCTTTGAGATAGGCCATAAATTCCCGTCCTTCCCGTAAACGACGCACTAACATTTGCGGGTCTACTATCATTTCTTTAACAATAGGAATGATGGTTCGACGACGGAAATAGAAGCGACGATACATCTGTTCAACTCCTTCTTCAATTTCAGAAGCAGACAGATTAGGATATTGTAAGGTGGACATTTGAATGCCGGAACTGGCTACTAAATTTCCGTTAGTAAACCAACCATTTTCTTGCGCTTGTTGATACAATTCTGTGCCAGGATAAGGAGAAGCAATAGACACTTGAATGGTGTGGGGACTGACTTCACAAGCAAAGCGAATGGTGTCTTCAATGGTTTGTTTACTTTCGTTGGGTAAACCGAGAATAAATGCCCCGTGTACTTTAATGCCCAGTTTATTACAGTTTTTCATAAACTTACGGGCAACTTCCAATTTAATGCCTTTTTTCACCCCATCTAAAATCCCTTGATTTCCAGATTCAAAGCCGACTAATAACAGACGTAACCCATTATCTCGTAACGTTTTTAGGGTGTCATAATCTAAGTTAGCGCGGGCGTTACAACTCCAGGTTAAGTTAAGCTTTTTGAGGTGTTCACTAATGGCAATCACCCGCTTTTTATCGATGGTAAACGTATCATCATCAAAGAAATATTCTCGAACAGAATTACCCCATATAGACTTAGCCAAAGCCATTTCTTTGCCAACTGCTTCAGGACTTTTGGCGCGATATTGATGTCCCCCGATGGTTTGCGGCCACAGACAAAAAGTACATTTAGCCGGACATCCCCTTCCTGTGTACAAAGAGACGTAGGGATGGAGTAAATAACCGATAAAATAGTTACGGAAATTTAGGTGTTGTTCATAAACAGGAAAAACACTCGGCATTGCGTCCCAATCGTGAATTAATTCCCGTTCTTCGGTATGCTTAATATTGCCAAACTTATCGCGGTAACTTAATCCTTTAATTGCTTCGTAGGGTTTTCCTTCTGCTAATTCCTTACAAGTGTAATCAAATTCGTTGCGACAAACAAAATCTATGATAGGATTTTCTTCTAAGGTTTGGGTGGGTAACACTGCAGCATGGGCCCCTAATAATCCTACTTGAGTATCAGGGTTTTGAGCTTTAATGGCCTCAGCACATTTAACATCATTGGGTAAGGTAGGGGTACTGGTGTACATAATCACCAGTTCATAGTCTTTAGCAATTTTTAAGACATCTTCGACAGTTTGATAATGGGCGGGTGCATCTACTAATTTACTTCCTGGAACTAACGCAGCCGGTTGGGCTAACCATGTAGGATACCAAAACGAGGTAATTTCCCGTTTTGCTTGATACCTAGCCCCTGCAGCCCCATCAAAACCATCAAAAGATGGAGGACTCAAAAATAAGGTTTTTTTCATTGTGTTTCCTTACCGTTCATTTTTTACTCACATACAGTTACTCATTAGGTACACTTACCTGATGAGTCAGTTTTCGTAATGCTAACGGATTTTCTATTAATTCATCAAATAATTAATAAAAATGTAACCTAACTCCATAGTCGCCAATTTTTATAATAAGGCAATTTTTTTACTGTCATCCTCAAGTGGTCATTTTCCCTAAAAAAAGGCTAAGCTGACTATATTAACTTAAAAGTCCTATCAATGAACTGTTCACTGATAACTGAACTATGATAGTCCCAGAATTAGCCATTGCTACCTCTAACCTCACCAAGCAATTTGAACGCCATGTTGCGGTCAATAAGCTAGAATTAGAGGTGCAGCCAGGAGAAGTTTACGGGTTAATTGGCCCTAATGGTGCCGGAAAAACCACCTTGATCCGAATGTTGGCCGCCGTTGAAGAACCGACCACAGGAGAAATTCATATTTACGGCGATCGCCTATTAACGGATAATAGTCACCCTCGTCTCAAGCAAAAATTAGGCTATCTTCCTGATGATTTCCCCTTATATGAAGACCTCAATGTTTGGGATTATTTAGATTATTTTGCCCGACTTTATCACTTAAAAATACCTCATCGTCGTCGTCGGATTCAAGAAGTTTTAGAATTAGTCCAATTAACCAGTAAAAAAGACAGTAATATTAAAACCCTTTCACGGGGAATGAAACAACGCTTAAGTTTAGCGAGAACTATTTTACACGATCCCCTTTTACTATTACTAGATGAACCGGTTTCAGGATTAGATCCCATTGCTAGAATGCAGTTTCGAGAAGTGATTAAAATCTTACAAAGTGTCGGAATGACCGTTTTAATTTCTTCCCATGTTTTAAGCGATTTAGCAGAATTATGTACCTCTGTTGGTATTATGGAATTGGGATATTTAGTGGAAAGTACCTCATTAAAAGATCTCTATGAACGATTATCCCATCAACAAATTATCATCAAAACCTTAGGGGATTTAGAAAAATTAGCACAAGAACTAAAAAGCTTTCCCCAAGTAGAAGAATGGGAAATCATTTCCCACAAAAATAGTTTACGAGTTAATTTTTCAGGAGGTGATGAAGAAAGTGCTGATCTCTTAAAACATCTAATTCATCAAGGAATTCCCATCGCTGAATTCCACTGTACCCAGGAAGATTTAGAGTCTATTTTCCTTAATTTAGGCCATAAACAAGCCTCATAACTGATGTAACTAACTTAACCACAAATCTAGGAGAAAACAGTCAATGCTTTTGACCTATGTTGATAAATTTGGAGACTGGAATCCCCAATTAATGAGGGAATTAAGAGGACGTTTAAAAATTCGTAATTTGTCCATTGCTGCCATTATTGCTATTAGTATTCAAACCTTATTACTATTAAGTTTTATTGGACAACTTCCTGTTGATCCTAATAGTATAGATGCCCCCAAATTTCAATATAGTCGTTATTGTACCGCCACCCCACCAAAGGATTCTTATGCCCCATATAATCAATTACATTGTATTCAAGATCTAGTAGGAAATTGGGTCATTAATTGGCAACTTTGGTGGTTAGATATTTTTAAAGTTCTCAGTGTAACTGGTTTATTTATTCTATTAGTTACAGGAACTTATTTACTGATTGCAGATTTATCCAAGGAAGAAAATAAAGGAACATTAAACTTTATTCGTTTAACCCCTCGTTCTTCTCAGAATATTTTATTAGGGAAAATATTAGGGGTTCCTTCTGTTATTTATTTTCTGTGTCTGCTTCTATTTCCCTTACATTTAATCGCTGGATTTCAAGCCAATATTTCTCCTAGTTTAATGGTTGCCTATTATGGAGTAATGATCGTAGGATGTGGCTTTTTCTATAGTCTTTCTCTATTCTTTGCTTTGGTGAGTTCAAAGTTAGGAGGATTTCAATCTTTTCTAGGAAGTGGACTGGTGTTAATGTTTCTTTTTATAACCACAAGTGCCGTATTATCTTCCCGCGATTTTATTTCCCACACACCTCTAGATTGGTTAATGTTATTTTATCCAGGAACCCTTTTAGCTTACCTAGTTGAGTCCACTTATATTCCTGTTAAAACAGCCGAAATTAATTATGAAACCCTTCATCAGTTTGCTTGGTATGGTAAACAATTTTGGCAAAATTCTTTCTTAGGAATTAGTTTTATATTTGCCAATTATTGCCTTTGGATCTATTGGATCAATCAGGCATTAAACCGTCGTTTTCGTAACCCTAGTGCCACTTGGATCAGCAAATTTAATAGTTACGGAATTTCAGTAAGTTTTATTACTATTGTGACAGGATTTGTCTTTCAATCTGGCCGTCGAGGAAGGTTTGAATACCACATTTTTGAGAATATTATTGTCTTACAAATCTTCATCATTATTTTTGCTTGTTTATTAATGATAGCCTTAAGTCCTCACCGTCAAACCTTGCATGATTGGGCAAGATATCGTCACCAAACCCCTCAAAATCGCCGTTCTCTGCTACGGGATTTAATATTAGGAGAAAAAAGTCCTTCAACCCTGGCGATCGCTGTCAATTTAGCCATTATATTTGCCTATCTTATCCCCACAACATTGATAGCACCCCTAGATGATCCTTTTGGTGTTTTATTGGGATTATTTATTAGCTTGAATATCTTAATCATTTATGCTGTAATCGGTCAACGAATTCTTTTATTTAAACTCCCTAAACCAGCTTTAATTGCTACTGGGGTGATTGGTGTTTTAATGTTTGTTCCCCCTTTCATGTTTGCTATTTTACAACTGACTCCCTATGAAGTAGTTACCCCTTGGTTGTTTACTATTTTTAGTTTAGCTGCTTTTAATCGGTATCTAGACACACTAACGATGATGTCAGTTATCTTTCCTTTACTGTGTCAATGGGGAATCATTGCTTTAAGTAGCTATGAAATGGGTAAATGTTTGCAAAAAGCAGGCGCATCAGAAACTAAATGGTTGTTAAATTCTGTAAGTAACAATAAGAATTAGCAGCTAATTTTTAAGACATTCAGAAATAGGGACAAGTCAAATCTTTGTCCCGAATCATAAGTTAAATAATTGGAAACCTTTAAGGGTTATTGGGGAGGACTCTCAGAAGAAGGGTTTCCATATGGTGTGCTTTCTGTTGTTGGGGCCGATAAATCCGGTTCGGGTTCTTTGACTTCAGGAGAAGGAATAAAGAACAGGGCAAATGCTGCTACCACTAAACTAGCAATCCCTAAAGTAGCAGGAATGGCTCGTTGTGCCAAGGGTTCATCAGGGGGACGATAACGACGGGATAAGGGTTTTAATTGCAGGGTTAAGTTAGGTAAGGTTAGACTATCGGCAAAAAATTGGTCAATCGCTTCCACTAAATCAAATAACTGCACCGTTGTTAAGGTCATTTCTATCGGATTATCTGTTTGCGTGGAAGGATACCAAGACAAATGATGAATATCTTGGCCTGGAACTTTATCAATATGAATTTTATCTTCCTCTGCTTGACTCTGAACAGGATGGGGAATCCCACTGAGATACCCTTGAGCATATTCACTGACTGTTTTGACTAAATTTTCTAGAAAACTAGAACCCCCTTGAAGTTTTTCTGTAATTCCCATAAATCGACATTCAGCATTCACTAAAATCGACAGTATCGGACGCGGATCTGCGCTATCACTGGCAATATTACTCAACCCTTCCAAAATAAGGGTGCAATTGGGTAAATTATACTGGCGTTGAATATTCACGCAACCTCCCCATCAAATAAACTAATCCAAAATCGTTGCATTCCAGCAGTTCCTGTACAAAATAATAGCTGTTTGAGCAAAAATAGGGCGAGTGCATTTAATTCTTTTTCTGAACCCAGATAAACAGATACTTTAGCCCGACGAGGGTTCATCCGACTGCGAAAATGAGCGCGGAATTGATCTAAATATTCAGCTAACAAAAAATGACAAGTCACAGGTAAGCCTTTTTGGTGCATTTGCTGTTCTGCTAGCAATAATTGGCGAATTTGTACGGTTAAAGGTTTAACACGGTAATTGGCAATAATAACCAACGCTTTTGCTTGTTCTATGGTCAGGGTATCACGGGTATAAGCTCGTCGCCAAGGATTGGTTGAACGAAGTCGCCACAGCGCAATACGATTTTTGATGATCTTTTCAAGATCAAAATGTTTAACCGTCGTTAACATATGCTCTGATGCGCCTAATTCTAATGCTTCAAGAGCTAGCAGTAAAAGGTCAATGTGTTGTTGAATGCGACTAGCACACCGTTGTCCAGAAATGGTGAAATCTGGCAAAAGATCCAAGATAATAGGTTTTGACTCAACAGAAGAATTAGAATCGGTCATTGTGCTTAAAAAAGAACCTACCTTACCATAGCATCAGACATCATATCTCAAATTCAGGGAAATTGTGAAGGTTGCTCATTTTAACTCTGAGATAATCTTTGTACAGATTCTCCCCCTAACAAGCGATGGGCTTCGGCTAGATAATTAGGGATTTTATCTCGGTGAGGACTACGAATTAAACAGTGAGATAAATCTAATTTCCTGATATTTTCTGCATTTTTTCCAGGAAACCAATGCCCTGCATTTCCTAATAAATTGTAGCGCATTTTTCCATAGTCAGTCATATCATAAGCTAACGCTAAATTCCTTAACCATAAAATAGTTTTAATGTTAATATTACCTGGGGTTTCTTCATAGTTGGGTAGTCCCTGATCCCAGGTTTTAAACCAGTCTTCCCCTAAAATCTTGATGGCTTCTTCTTCTAACCTATTCAAAATAGGCTTTAATAGAGATTGGGGATCATCTAACAATGAAAGGGTCTTTAAATGTTCCTCAAAATCTGTTGGACGAGCAGCCCCTAAACTAAGGGTATGAACTTCTTTATGAGATAAACAAAAAAGATCATTAAAAACCATTGGACTTAAAGGATGACATAATTCTACTAATTTTTTAGGGGGATCGTAGAGTTTTCCTCCCTTATCAGAAGGACTAATAATAAACACTCCCATATCATGTTTTTTAGCTGCTTCTATAGCTGGCCAATTTCTTTGATTGATATAGTACCAATGGAGATTAACGTAATCAAAACAATCAGTTTCTATGGTTTTTTTGATAATATCAGTAGGTCCGTGAGTTGAAAAGCCAATAAAACGCACTTTCCCCTGTTCTTGTAATTTTCTTGCTTCTTCTAAACAGCCTCCAGGACGAATACAATAGTTTAAAATTTCCTCTGTGTTAATACCATGTAAACCCAGTAAATCTACATAGTCTAACTGTAAAAAATTTAAAGATTGATTAAATTGTCGTCGAAATTCTTTAGGGTCTTCTTTGGGAGAAACTTTGGTTTGAATAATCAACTTTTCCCTTGGAAGTTTAGGGAATATCTTTCCTAGCTGCATCTCTGATGTTCCGTACCCTCGTGCGGTTTCAATGTGATTAATTCCCACCTCCAAAGAACGGTTAATCGTAGCTTCTAAATTGCGCTGATTATCTTGAGGAATTTGCCAATTTGGAACGTCCTTCCACTTATATTGATAACGCATTCCTCCACAGGAAAACACAGGAATTTGTAATTCTGTACGACCAAATCTTCGATAGAGCATAACCAATAATCTAATAGTAATTCAACGGGGGATAATGAATCATTTTAAACCTAAGTCGGTTGGGTAATGATTTCAAGAATGCGTTGCTGATATTCATTTTTAAACAGAGATTCTACGCAAACTTGAGCCACCTTTTTTCTGGGAATACTCCCTTCAAACAGGGTATCTGCGGATGACAGTAAAATTGGATCTGAGTTATCCTCGTTCTTGAGGCCACCAGGACGGACAATTGTATATTTCAAGCCACTATTTTCTAAATAGGTTTCTGCTTGTTTTTTCCAATATAAAACCAACCAAAAAAGATTAAGGGGATGAAAAAATCGAGAGACACACAGGGAAGAAACGAACACAAACTGGTCTATTCCTTGCGCTTTAGCAACATCGACTAAATTTTTTGTCCCTTGATAGTCCACCTGATACGGTCCGCTAGGATCAAGGCTCGGTCTAGCACCCGTTGCACAGAGTAATACGGTGCATCCTGAGATGGCTTTGGTTAAACTGTCCACCTCAAGGACATCACCAACCACTAACTCGGCCTCAGAGGGCAAAATAGTCTTCCCTTTGTCTTGATCTCGCACTAAAGCTCTGACGGGAATTTGACGATTGACCAATTCTTGGACAATTCTACGACCTGTCTCTCCGGTTGCACCAGCGACTAATGCTTTCATCGTCATACTCCTTTGACTTCATTTAAAATAAATACTGTAACATTTCTTTATTGTATGAAGTTTCGTAACTTTCCTAACCTCATGAGGAGTCTGACGACCCCGTAACCGACCCCAACCTCACTGTAAACTAACTTTTTAAGAAATCGTTATGCAATGTCAATGGCTCAATAATCATCCTAATCAAGTCTCAGAGGTATCGTTAGGTCATCTAGAAAATCAACAGGTGGCCGAACCCTTAGTCGTGACTCCTGTTCATTTTAGAACCCGATTTGCAGGGTATATGGAGATGTATAGTGATGGTGATACGGTTGCTAACTATCTCAATGCTCATCAGGGATGGTTTTGTCGTTGTGCTGCGCCAATGAAAACGGAAGCCATTGGTAATAACGGTTATATTTTAACAGTGGGACGGTTCGGGTCTTTTGGTTATGAAGTCGAGCCTAAAATGGCTGTTGTCCTAGAACCTGCGGTGAATGGGGTTTATGAAATGCACAGTATACCCATTCCCAATGAACCCTTTTTAGGCTACGAAGTGGATTATCAAGCTTCCATGACCATTAAAGAAATTCCCAGTCATTTAGGGAGTCCAGGGTTAGCAAAAGTCTTTAAAAAAGAAAATAAGCAGCAAGTTCCTGAGATCATTACTAAAGTTGAATGGAATTTAGCCATGGACGTAGCGGTACAGTTTCCCAAGTTTATTCATAAACTACCTTTACCTATGATCCAAAAAACAGGCGATCGCTTATTAACTCAAATTGTTCGTCAAATTTCTCCCCGTTTAACCTATAAAGTTCAAGAAGATTTTCACAAGGGACAAAGTTTACCCATTCCTCCAAAAACGAGTCGCTATCTTGAGAAAATTGAAGCATCTAGTCTAGAAGAAGCTGCTTAGTTAAAAGTTAAGAAAATCCTATTTCCTTTTATAAACTATTGTAGGCAGGGGGTGCAGGGGGAGAAAGATAGAAAGGTTTTTTCTGGCAAAGAATCGAGTGACTGTTCCCCATTCCCCATTCCCCATTGCCTTTAAGTTATAATAAACCTCGAAATTCCCGCTGGTAGGCTTGAGTATCTAACCCGTCTCCTTGATAGGCAATATCGGGGTTAACCGCTTTATTTAACGCTTCTACTCGTTGGGAAGTAGCCGGATGGGTACTCAAAAAAGCTGGGGGTGATCCTCCTTTCTGGGTTAATTTTTTCATAAAGGTAATCATCCCAATAGGTGCATAACCAGCTTGTCGCAAGTTACGTAAACCCACTTGATCCGCTTCTAGTTCTGCCTCTCGACTGTGGGGAAGATTAACCGCCAATTGTACCCCAATATTAACAATATTACTTTCACTCAATCCAGTAGCAGACATTAACCCTTGAGAAATGGCGACATTCCGCATTTGTTTAATAGAATGACGTTCCGTGATATGGGCAATTTCATGACCTATCACACTGGCTAATTCTGCCTCATTTTCAGCAGTAGCAATTAAACCAGTATTTATATAAACAAATCCTCCCATCGTCGCAAACGCATTAATAGAATTATCTTGCACAACTTGGAAGGTAAATGGTAAATTAGGACGGCTACTATTTTGAGCTAAACGTTGACCAATACGATCAATTCTTTGAATCAAGGCTTGATTTCGAGATAAACGAAATTTTCCACTTCTGATTAATTCTTGGTTAATTTGCCCTCCATATTTAACTTCTTGGGAGTCAGATAAACTGGATAATTGGATAACTTGTACCCCTTGAAATATCCAATTTAACCAGGATTGACCATAACTGGGTTGGGGAGAAGAAATAATAATACTACTACTGATTAACGTGGCCAGTAAACCATAAATTAAGGGACGAAAATAAGGGCGTTTTAACTTCATCATAACCAACTCATTCAACAATAGAAACTCTAATAGACTTCATCTTTGTTTCTCAATTTGTTTTCATTATAACCATAATTTTTATTTTCTAAACCCTTAATTTGTTCCAGATAATAAATTGTCTCTTTGTTTCCCTTTATTTCCACTTATTTCTACTTCTTTCCCTAATTTATTCAAGATGACGGAACAAGTTATTTGAGTATTTTTTTTATCCGTCATCCTTAGCATCTAAACCTCAAATAACGATTCAAATTCACTACGCAACGCTTCAATCTTTCCTACTCTAGCAACAATCACCGTTTCTGAATCAATTGGATTAAAATGATTTTGCCAATAACGAACTTGCTCTTCATTTTTTAGCCAAAAACTAACAATACTTCCCACTACATCGTCCCAATTCCAATCAGGTTTTTTCGGAATAGCATTAACAGATTCAATAAAGCCATCAAGACTACATTTATAGCTCCCTAAATAAGCTTTTCCTCTATTTCTATTTTGTTCCAATTTTTGTTGATAATTAAAGAAGGTTAAAATAGATGTTGTGCCGATAATATCAAAACAATAGTTCATACGCTGTTTTTTTCTATGTTTAGTTTGCTAAATTTTAAAGATTATTCCTATAATTAAACACTCTAATACTAAGGGTTTTGTATTAGCACTTAACCCTTAAGAGTGCTAAAAAAGAAAGGATTAATTTATAACGTATGATAACCAACCTGAATCGAGAAAACTGTTATTAATAAACTTTTTATAATATTTCTTAACATTTTGTTAAGTAACGGCTCAGAAGGGAAAAATAATAAGATCCTAAGTTTTCTTCGTTAAACTGCTTTGATTATTCATAATGGGAGTATCTAGTATTTATGCAATGATCAATCAATTTATAATGCCAATTACCTTAGTAGAACAAAACTGGTTTCGTTGGGCAATTTTACTCATTTTAGGATTTCCCTTAACGATGATTTTATTAAATGAAATTATCGTGCGATTTCACCAAGAAGAGAAACCCTTAGTCGCCACTATTATTATTTTTAGAAATTTAGTTTTTCCCTTGGTTGCTTTACTCTTATTTTTAACAAGAGTTTTAGAAATTCCTGAAGAAACTACCATTATTCGTTTGGTTAAAACTTTAGTTTGGATCAGCATCATTCACGCCATACTTTCCGCTTTCAAAGTCCTAATTTTTGATCAAGCAGTAGCAGGAAGTTGGCAAGAAAGAGTCCCAGATTTATTATTAGATTTAATTCGTTTTTTCTTAGTGGCTTGTATTACAGCAGTAATTCTATCTACTGTTTGGAAAATCGATTTAGGCGCGCTTTTAACCGCTTTTGGGGTGGGGTCATTAGTGATTGGTTTAGCCCTACAAGATACTTTAAAAAATCTATTTTCAGGGATTTTATTACTATTTGAACGACCCTTTGCTTTAGGAGACTGGTTACAAGTTGGAGATACCATCGGTAAAGTTATTAAAGTTAATTGGCGATCGGTTTATTTACAAACCCGCGATCGCGATAGTGTGGTCATTCCTAATTCAATTTTAGCCCAAGGAAATTTTACTAATTATAATCGTCCCACTCCCTTGCACGTTGAACGATTTTTATTTGGTTTTTCCTATGATGATCCTCCCAATAAAGTAATTCATGTACTTAAAGAAACTGCTTTATCAACCCCAGGCATTTTAAAAGAACCTTCCCCTTGGGTAAGGGTAGAAAATTATGCAGATTTTTCTATCATTTATCAAATTGGTTTTTGTGTAGAAAATTATGAAATTATGTTGAATATTCGCAATGATTTTGTCATTCGTATTTGGTATGCAGCGAAACGATATCATTTAACTATCCCCTATCCCATTCAGACAGAATATCAGATGGATCTAGCCCAAATGCCCAAACCTAACCCAATTCAACAAGTGACAGAAATGATGCGATCGCTACCGAACTTTGGGAATGTGGCTGCTGATCGGTTTATGGAAGAAGAAGATGCCAGTAATATTCGATATTATGCCCAAGGAGAATGGGTATTTCAAGAAGGAGAAAGAATTTTAGGACTATATTTAATTTTAAATGGTCATGCTATCATTTTAGTTAGGGATAATAACGGAAAAAATCGAGAAATTGCACGGCTAGGACAAGGGGAATTTTTTGGTGAAAAAATCTTACTCACAGGAGAATGTAGTGATGTGTCTGTCATGGCTTTAGATGACTTAGAAGTGGGGGTTTTATCCCCTGAAGTGGTGGCTACTTTATTAGAACAAATGCCAAGACTGTCTCAAGAATTTAGTGAGTTATTAGAAACCCGAAGAAAAGAAGTGATTAAAGCTAAAAGTCTCTCTCAGGAAAGTTAAAGACAATTATTAATTATTAATTATTAATTATAAGAAGTCTCCTATCATAACCTGATTTCGGTTATAACAGGAGAATTAATATGAGACCAATTAAGCTTTAATTCTTTCGTAAACCTCTACATAGTTTTCTACAGGTTTTCGCCAAGAATAATCACAACGCATTCCTTGAACCGCTAACTTGTTAAAGGCTTC
>JASJDW010000112.1 GCA_030064955.1 Crocosphaera sp. | reverse complement strand
AGAAGTGGAAGTGCAATGGAAGAAATTATAGAATACTTTATCAACTCAATTTGTGATAAGCATAATTTTGAATATATTTCTCAAGCAACAGCTTCTAAAATCAAGAAAAAATTTCATAAAACTCTTACAGTTAATAAATTATCTAAAAAAATTGATTTTGCTATTAACACACCCCATAAACTATTCTTGATAGAAACTAATTTTTATGGAGGAGGTGGATCAAAACTAAAATCAACAGCAGGAGAATATAGTAATATTTTTATTCAATGGCAAAATGATGGTCATCAATTTATTTGGATAACAGATGGAATAGGTTGGTTAACAGCTAAAAAACCATTACATGAGGCGTTTAATAAAATTGATTATATTCTGAATCTTAATATGGTTCAATTAGGAATTTTAGAAGCATTAATTCTAGAGTAAAATCTAATAATTAATATGTAGAATCCCAAACATAAGGGTTTCCGATCAATCCCCACATTTTAGCTAAACCTCCTAATAAAGCAACAAGTAAACTAATAATAATCCCGCAATTAATAAACTCTCTTTTTTTATACTCAGGAACATAACCTCTTAGCAACATGAAAACCAATCAAATAAGCAGTCATTTGTGGACTAATTCGAGGTAATGGAACCGCAGATAAATCAGCCACATAAATATTAGCTGAACCATATAACTTACCTGTATCGCTAGAATTTTCTAATCCTGGATCAATCGCTTTTCCAAATAGACAACCTCCTGCTAAATGTTGCTCAGTCAATAAAAACTTTTTACGATAAGTATCAACATAGTCAGCAACTTGTGTTTCTTCGTAAGGAATATGTGTAAGTAAACGAATTAAAAATTTAACAAGACAATGGGGATGATTTCCTAAGCTATTTAAGAGTTTCATTTGCTTTGTAATTATAGTTGTAGCGACTTGTTTATCCTGATTAAATCCTGTGGATTGTTCTTTAGCAAAAAAGTCTAAAATAATTTGATTACCATCATCAGAATAATAACCATCGCTTGCTGGTTTAAACTTAATAATAGCAGTAACTAAATTAACTTCTTCTGGCCAAGATTTACCTTTAAATAAGTTATAGATTCCCCAAAAGAATTTAATAAAAAAATTGAAACTTGCAATCAACCTTCTCACTATATTTTTAGTGATAGTAAATAACCAAGGAACTCGAATAACCAATTTTTTCAGACAGTTAGGTAACAGTAAAGCCAAAAATAAGTGAGAGAGAAGAAACAAAAGTCGCTCAAATTTTCCAGCAAAAAAATCAAAGGTGCAAACTGTAATACGTCCTTGTTGTTCAGGTTTCCAGATGGTTGTTGCAAATACAGGTATGTAGTTATCTTTTGGGGTAATTTCGTTTTCTTTATCTGCTAAATAAATGCCTAGAGGGAGTAAAATATGATCGCTAACATGAAGGCCAATTGCCTTATTTTGGAAAGTTTCTCGATAAGATAAAAGAAGTTTTGGCGTAGTTGCTCCGGCACAAAGGATAATTCTACCATTGTTTTTGAGGCAAAAGCGGTGTATTTTGCCTGTTTTAAGCTCTTTGACCTGTACTGCAACACATCGTATCGGTTTTTCTTCGCTTAATTCAACCCGCAACACGCGACAAAGGGTTTTGAGTTCTACTCTTGTATCTTCCCAATTTACCAGGGATACACCACTATGAGTCCTCTGACCAAACGAGTTAAAAGGTGTAGGAAATAAATGGAGTAAATTAGCCTCTTTTTCTGGATGATTAGGAATATTTTCGGTTTTTTGGCTCCATTGCTCAAATCCCATCGCCTCAGCTAGTTTAATCACCTGTTGGGTAACTGGAGATAAATGGGTTTCTGGATTTTTGAGAGCGAATTTTTTGTTAAGTTCTGCTTTAAGATCGTTCCAATAGTCAACACTATAACCGATATGATTAGCTAACCAATCCGATGATTCATGAATCATCGTATAATTAATAGAACCACCTCCTCCCATGGTACAAGCACGTCCTGAGATAATTGGGATTTTATCTGGAGTCAGAGCATTATGCAACTTAAATATATTCTCTTCTGAGAAAGATTTCAGCCAGTTAAGTTGATGAGCAATATCGCTACTGTTGAAAAAATGTTCTCCTTCTTCTAGCACTAAAATCTTTTCATCGGAGGATTTGCCTATTTTATTATCTAGATAGTAGCTGAGAAATCCACAAGCTCCGTTACCAGAACCAACTACAATCAAGTCATAATTGTTATCATCAGTCATGATTGTTATCAGAAAAAACTAACCACCCAACAATCAAGAGAGTGCATCCTTATTCTAGCAACTTTTAAACTCAAACCAAAAAGATGTTTAGAATTAGAAATTTAAGGATTACCAATCAATCCTAACATTTTGGCTAAACTTCCTAATACAGCAGCCAGTAAACCGATGATAACTCCACGATTAATAAACTCTTGATAATCTAACCGTTTGGCTAAACCTTCCACTTTTTCTTCTAATTTTGCTTGTCCTACTTTTAAATCTGTAACATCTTTTTGGAGAGTGTCTAATTTTTGATTAACATCTCTCTGGAAACTATCTAATTTCTGATCAAAGTCTTTTTGGAGAGTATCCAATTTTTGATCAACATTTTTCTGGTTGTTGTCTAGTTTATTCTCAATACGTTGTAAAACTTCTTCTAAAGAATATTTAACTGTCACAGGTTCATTCATGGATTCAATTCCTATCTATTAAGACTATTAATTATAACATCTAAGAATTACCAATAAATCCCAACATTTTAGCTAAACCACCTAATAAAGCAACAATTAGACCAATAACTACCCCACGATTAATAAACTCTTGATAATCTAATCGTTTGGTTAAACCTTCCACTTTTTCTTCTAATTTTGCTTGTCCTACTTTTAAGTCTGTTACATCTTTTTGGAGAGTATCTAATTTTTGATTAACATCTCTCTGGAAAGTGTCTAATTTTTGATTAAACTCTCTTTTGTTACTCTCTAACTTAGATTCCAACTTTTCAAATCTTTGAGTAGAAGCTTCTTCCATTCTATCGAGTTTATCATCGATCTTTTTGAGAATATCTTCTAAAGAGTATTTAACTGTTACTGGTTCATTCATGGGTTAAACTATATATAGAAGTTCCCATACTTGTGAGGTACAAACTGTTCTAATTTTAGGAGTTAGGAGTTCGGGAGTTCAGGAGGGCAGGCTTCGCCCGATGCTCCCCAGCAGAAGTTGAATCTTAGGTGTACCTCATGAGTCCAGGAAATGCTATGTAGCATTTGCTTTCTGGGAGTCCTCTTGGTGTTTGCTATGGGACTATTTTTATTATAAATTACTACAAAAAAAGAGAGGGGATAAAACCCCTCAATCATCGATAATTATGGATAGCAAACCCTTAACGATCGACAGAACCCATAATGACATCAATACTGCCTAAAATTGCCATAATATCGGCAACTTTTACCCCTTTGAGTAAATGAGGTAGAATTTGTAAATTATTGAAGTCAGGGGCGCGAATTTTCCAACGCCAAGGGAAGACATCGTTATTACCCACAATAAAGATTCCGAGTTCCCCTTTTCCACTTTCTAAACGCACATAATGTTCCCCTTCAGGAATTTTAAAAGTGGGAGCAACTTTTTTGGCAATATATTGATAGTCAAAATTATTCCATTCGGACTTTTTCCCTTCCATCATGCGTTTCGCTTCCAAGTTTTCATAGGGACCCCCTGGAATACCTTTTAACGCTTGACGAATGATTTTAACCGATTCCCGCATTTCCCGAATACGGACGAGATAACGGGCAAAACAGTCCCCTGCGGTTTCCCATTGTACTTCCCAGTCGAAGTCATCGTAACATTCGTAATGGTCTACCTTACGCAGATCCCATTTAACCCCAGAACCCCGTAACATCGGCCCAGAAAGTCCCCAGTTAATGGCTTCATCGCGGGTAATGGTTCCTACTCCTTCCACACGACGGCGGAAAATAGGGTTATTGGTGATTAACTTCTCGTACTCATCCACTTTGGGGTCAAAAGCATCGCAGAAGTCTTCGCACTTATCGATCCAACCGTAGGGTAAATCAACTGCTACCCCACCAATACGGAAATAATTGTTATTAATTAAGCGCATTCCTGACGCTGCTTCCCAGAGATCGTAAATCATTTCCCGTTCACGGAAAATGTAGAAAAAGGGAGTTTGTGCGCCAACATCAGCTAAAAAGGGACCTAACCACAGTAAATGGTTAGCAATGCGGTTGAGTTCCAACATAATCACCCGAATATATTGGGCCCGTTTGGGAACTTCAATATCCGCTAATTGTTCAGGGGCGTTAACGGTAATCGCTTCGTTGAACATTCCGGCCGCATAGTCCCAACGGCTAACATAGGGAACGTACATGACATTGGTGCGATTTTCCGCAATTTTCTCCATCCCTCGATGAAGATACCCGATTACGGGTTCACAGTCCACTACGTCTTCTCCGTCTAAAGTGACGATCAGACGCAACACTCCGTGCATGGAGGGATGATGAGGCCCCATGTTCAATACCATGGGTTCGGTTCTAGTTTCTATTTTCGACATAGGATGGTCACTTAACCGTCATCTTTACTACTTAGGATAACGTCTTTTGAGAGAGTAAATAGGAAAACAGACAGAAGAGAATGATTAAGATTTCAGATTTTACTCTTCAAATAAATTGCTTAATCTTTCGACTTCGCTTTGTGCTGTGTACATGGGGGAACCGGATAAAATACCAGTAACGTTGCGGAAAGGTTTACCGATGTGCATTCCTTTGTTATCGATAGAAAATTCTCGAATATCTTTATCGTGCATGGAACCCCGCATTTTTAAAACAGTGATACCGCGACGCATTTCTCCATACATTTCAACGTAACGCAGTAAAATAATTGAATCTGTAATGGTAGAAATATGTGCCTCAGTAATGGAAGATCCCCCTAATAACGTTGGGGTGGTTGAGGTGAATAAACCCCCAATTTCTTGCTGTTTAATAAACGAAGTTAAACCAATAATAAACTCTCGAAATCCTTTTAAGGTAGAAACCCGTTCCAAAGCGGATAAACTATCTACTGCCACTCGGTTAGGTTTAAATGTTTCAATTATTTCCTTCATATTAATCAGATGATTTTCTAACCCTGTGGTTTCTGGATAACGACACACCACTTTTAATTTGCCCTGCTTTTCCATTTCTTCAAAATCTACACCCCAACCAGTGGCATTACGGAATAGTTGTTCTCGGCTTTCTTCAAAGGCAAAAATTAAACATCGTTCGTTGTTAAGAACCCCACCGGCCATAAATTCTGTCACCATTAAGGTTTTTCCGGTGCCGGTTGCCCCAGAAACTAAAATAATGGAATCTCGGAAAAATCCGCCCCCACACATTCTATCTAACTCTTCACTACCAGAGGTAATGCGAATGTTGGAGGATCTTTGTTCTAATTCAATGGCAGATAAGGGAATAATGACCACTCCACGACCGGGAACAATGGTAAAGGGATATTCTCCTTTTTGGTGATCTGTACCCCGGTATTTCAAAATTTCGATGGTACGGCGACGTTTTTCATCCGCTAAAACGTTGCGTAAAATGACTACATTATCCGCTACAAATTCTTCTACCCCAAAACGACTAATTTCCCCGTATTCTTCCGTTCTTTCCGCCGTCATAATGGCGGTTACACCTAATTCTCGTAACGCTGAGGCCAGACGAAAGAGATCGCTTCTGACTTGCGCGCTATCGGTTAAATGGCTAAAAATGGCACCTAACGAGTCCATAGACACCCGTTGGGCGTTATATTTACGAATAGCAAATTCGATGCGGGCAATCAACGCCCCGAGATCGTAGTCTCCTGTCACCATCATCGGTTCTCCAGGTTGGGGAGACGCATCTACAAAAGCCCATTTCCGTTCCAGTTCCCATTGGGCAATATTCCAGCCAAACCCTCGCATATTACGGCGTAATGCTTTGGGAGGTTCTTCAAAGGTAACAAAAACGCCGTTTTCCCCTCGTTGAATTCCTTCGGCTAAAAACTGACAAGCAAAAACGGTTTTAGAACTTCCGGCGGTTCCAGCTACCAACGTGGCCCGTCCTTTGGGAAGTCCCCCTTCAGACAAAAAATCAAACCCTGGAATAGCGGTTTCTAGTTTCTGGATATAGTCTAGTTCGTTTTCTGGAGTCATCCGTATTTTAGTTAAGAAATAGAGGGTTAATTGTTCATTGTTTATTTTGCCTGTTTCTTTCCATCTTGCCAAGAAATGTTAGTTAGTTTTTATCCTGGGAAACTAAATCTAACCCTAAGAGAACTTTCTGGGTGTTGGACATATCTCCGATAATTCGTTGTAGCGGTGGAGGTAACTGTTTAATGAGGGTTGGGGTCACTAAAATCTTTTCTCGTTCGGCGGTTTGGGGTTGTTCGAGGACATCAATAATTTCTATGGTATATTGGTCTTGCAATTCTTCACGACAAATCCGAAAAAGATTGGCGATCGCCCTTTGGGAGTTAATCGTATTTCCTGTAATATAGAGTTTCAGTAGATATTTATTCATGAAGTTTAGGGATAATCTTTTCTGGGAGAAAGGTTAATATTACTTAGCCCTATATAATATTTACGATAAAATGAAGCTAAATAGCCCATTAATTCTAATATCATTAGTCTCCCTTCCGCAACGTAAGCTTGGGCTTTAGCCACAGGAGCATTTTTACTTTTTTCTTTTAAAACTTTGGTATGAATTTCAATGGTATCCCTGGGACTTGCTTTAAGGAACCCTAATTTTTCTCCTAACATTCTTAGTTCTTCAGATATATTATAGTCTACTTTAAACATTCGTTGTTCTAGAGCTAAATCCAATAATTTTCCATAGGTTTCTACTAATTCTTCAAAAACATCTGGTAAGCTTTCTTGGAGGGGATAGGCTCCGAATAATCGGGCAGTGACACTGGTTTCTTTGCTGGATTTAATTAGATCATCAAGATCAGCAAACTCTTGTGCTTGGCGTATTTCCTCTTGTTGCTGATTAATTTTACTCCGATATTTTTGTCTTTCAATGCCTAAACGAATTTCATAAATTAATAGATTGCTATCGAGACTTTTTATTTGTAAATAACCATCGGCACCTAATCTAAAACACTCCACCACAGCCCCTTCCCGTTGTTCATTCATTTCCACAATAATAGGAATATTATCTACTTTTTTTCTGAGCTTAATTAATGTTTCTAATCCTTTACTATCGGGTAAATCTAAGTCTAATAAAATTACATCAAACTTGTGAACTTCTAGAGAAGTTAAACTTTCCTTTAAAGTGGGAACGCAAGTAATAGGAAAAGTAAGCCCCTTCGCTAAAGAACTATGTTGACTTTGAAACAATAAATATTGTAATAACTCAATGTTCTCTAACTTATCTTCTATTAATAAAACATGACAAGTATCGTTGGGCATTGTTTATGATAAGCTCAACTTTTCATCTAAGTGTTTATGCCGACTTCATATCTCTATAATAAACGTAATTCCCCCTATCGTATAGGGAATTGTCCTGGATATAGTTTGTTTTGATAAAAAATTATATTTTCATAAGAATTCTAAAATATCCCCCAATCTTTAAAAATTATGAGGTCAGAGTGGGTCAATTCGCGCCATTGACCAGGGTTTAAGCCTTCTAAGGTCAAATTTAAGGTTTTTTCGTTTTTTTGCACCCCTATGGCGATTCTAATCAATCTTAGGGTAGGATAACCCACAGCAGCAGTCATGCGTCTCACTTGTCGATTACGTCCTTCGGTTAAGGTCATTTCTAACCAAGCGGTAGGAACGCTTTTGCGGTAACGGATAGGGGGATCACGGGGAGGTATCAAGGGGAGACTCTCTAATAGCTTAACCTGAGCCGGTCGTGTGCGATAATCCTTAATCATCAGACCCTGACGTAACTGATTTAATGCTTTATCATCGGGAATACGTTCCACTTGAACTAAATAGGTACGGGGATGGGCAAATTGACGGTGGGATAAACGATGTTTTAACGGACCATTATTGGTTAAAAACACTAATCCTTCACTATCCCTATCCAGTCTTCCCACAGGATAAACATGAGGAACTGTAATATAATCTTTCAGGGTGGGTCGAGGGTTTTCAGGGCGATCGTTATCGGTAAATTGACATAAGACTCCGTAGGGTTTATTAAATAAAAGATAACGATAGTTCTTTTTTGGCATCCCTAGCTAATTCTTGTATTTTGCTGTTGTAGAAGACGGGTAATGGTTTGGCTATCCAAAGGGGGAAAAAAGCCATACCCTTGACCATAATTACACTTTAAGTCTTTTAACTTATCCCGTTGTAGGTTCGTTTCTACCCCTTCTGCGATCACTTTCATATTTAAGGTGATGGCTAAATCAACAATAGCTTTAATGATTTCACATCTATCTTGTTCTCCAACTAATCGTTTAATAAACGAGCGATCCAATTTCAAAATATTAAAAGAAAAACAATCCAAATAACTCAAAGAAGAATAACCAGTCCCAAAATCATCTAAACAAAGTTCAATATTTCGCTGTTTAACTTGTTCAAGAATATCATAGGCTAGTTTGGTCTGTTCCATGACAAAACTTTCGGTAATTTCTAATTTTAGTGAGTTTCCTTCTAATCCCGTTTCAGCTAAAATATCATCCAAAATCTCAATTAAACCGGGTTGAGCTAAATGTTTACTGGAAAGGTTAACACTCATACTCAAAGGTCTCATGTTTGGGAATTGTTTTTGCCAAAGACCTAATTGAGTACAAGCATGACGCAACACCCATTGATCAATTTTTAAGATAGCTTCTGTTTCTTCAGCAATGGGAATAAAATCAGTCGGAGCAATTAATCCTCGTTCTTGATGTTGCCAACGAACTAAAGCTTCAAACCCATCAATACGATTACTGGATAAGGAAATAATGGGTTGATAATAAACAACAAATTCTTGACGTTCAATGGCCTTTTGTAACTCATTGGCCACCTGTAACCGTTTAATGACATGGCTGTGCATAGAAGGTTGAAATACTTCTGAGGTACCAAGTCCTTTTGCTTTCGCTCGATACATGGCCGTATCTGCATCTCGCAAGATTTCAGCCACGCGATCGCAGTTATCATAAACTTGCTGTTCCCCTCCTAGAACAATACCAATACTAACACTTATAAATATTTCTTCGTTTTGCAAGAAAACCGGTTCTTTTAAAGTGTTATGAATGCGATCGCCAATGACCATTGCTTCTTGAACACTGTTTAAATTTTCCAATAAAATGACGAATTCATCTCCCCCAAGTCGGGATAAGGTATCTTCCCCCCGCAAACATTCACTAAATCGATGACTGAGGGTAATTAATAGCTGATCCCCGGTCAAATGTCCCAAACTATCATTAATCAGTTTAAAACCATCCAAGTCCAAAAAAAGCAGGGCAAAGCGTCTATTCTCATCCCGTTGACATCGTTTAAAGGCTTGTTCAATCCGATCCATTAATAGGGTTCGGTTTGGCAGTCCTGTTAAGTTATCGTGTAAAGCATCGTGACGTAGTTGTTCTCTAATGCGTTTATGTTCAGTAATTTCTGTGGTGAGTCCATCGATCCGTGTGGGGTTATTTTGAGCATCCCTAACTAAACGACTCCGAACCCGAATCCAATGAATGGATTCATCCGGCCACAGGATACGATATTCAATATCTTGGAGTCCTGTTTTATAAAGGAGTTGTTGGGATTCTTCAACTCGTTTTTGATCGTCTGGATAGATGATTTCTTGCCATAAATTTAAGTTATCTAGAAAATTCGCAATAGGGCGACCATAAACGGTTTCTGTGGCATGATTGAGGTAAAGAATTTGATTGGTTTGAGGGACAATAGACCAGACCACATCATCAATAGAACCGAGAATACTATGGAGTCTTTCTTGATTAAGCCGTAAAGCTTGTTCATTAATTCTCAGTTCTTCATCCAAATTTTGACAGTTACAGATGTCTTCTGAGAGTTGAATATTGGTATGGGTTAATTGTTGTAAATAAAAGGTGAGTTGTTGTAAGTGTTCTTTAGCTTGATCTAGTTTCTGACTATGTTCGGTAACTAATGCTTTTACAGAGACTAAATGAGGGTTGAGGGAGATGGGATTTTCTTGTGGCATAGGGATAAATAACAGGTAAAGCAAATAACAGCATGGTTTAAGTTAGGAAACAACAAGACGGGAATGTAGGCTATTTTAGGTTAACTTTTAAATCTGTCAACGGTTTTTTTGAGTTTCCTTGATCATACTCTGGGCTAATTCATAAAACATGATTTCAACATTCTGTCCTGTTTTGGCTGACGTATGATAAATCGGAATAGTAGGAAACTGGTTAGGAATTTGTAACTGTTGGAGTAAAAGGGTCGGTAACTGTTCCTCAACCAGATCAATTTTGTTGACAACAATGCTCAGAGTAAGATTTTTCGGATTAATTGAACAGGCTAAATCAATATGAAGGGGAATATTGGCAATGGTATCTTGACGACTCAAATCAGCTACGATAATAACCCCTTGGGCGGATTTTAAGTAATGGGGAGAAATCTTTTGAAATTGCGTCTTTCCTTCAATATCCCAAATTAATAACTGTACGGTTTGGGATTCTTGTTTTTCATCAGGGGATAAAATCATCACTGATTTACGAGAAATTGTTACCCCAATAGTAGATAAATATTGTTCACTAAATTGATGTTGGACAAAACGACGAACTAAGCTAGTTTTTCCTACACCGAAGTCACCAACAAGACATATTTTTTTAGCAATCATAGGTATTCAATCTCTCATTTATTTAATTAGGGGGTATAAAAATTTCAAAGCGAACACAACGACTTAGCCATAGAGGTTGATCCGTTGTTACACCAGGGGGAGATTCAAGACTCACTGCAACTTTTAAACGACCTGCATCTACTTTATTTTGTCGTAAAATTTGCTCTACAGCCTTTGCCCTGGCCTTTGCTAATGCTTCATTTTGAGACACTGAACCTGTGGCATCGCTATGGCCTATAATTATAAGCTGAATACGGGGATAGTTGGCTAAAAATTCTTCAACAGTTCTAATTTTTTCCTTAATTTTATCACTATTTATCTGACTGGAATTGGGATCAAAATAAATGCGAGTTCCTAAATGGGGTTGGGTTTGAAAGGTGCTAATTACCTGCTCAACCCCTGGAATTTGTTGAAAGGTTTGGGAAATTTTTGGGCTTTGATTAAGGTTAAAAACAAAGCCTGTAATTGTAACAGTATGATCTTGATAATTGGTATTAATGGCTACTCCTTCGGTTTGATTAAGAATTGTGCTAACTCGTTGGACTTCTCCTGCGATCGCTTTATCATCAGGGGGAATATTAACGGCAATAATCTGATTATCAACGGTTAAATGAGGTGCGACTTCACGGGTTATTTTTTCTGCTTGTTCTTTTAAGGCTAAACTGGGAACTCGTCCTCTTAAAATTAATTGATTTTTTTTAACTTGAGGAATAATCTTATAAACGGATAATTCTGGAGTCGCATCTAAGGCGTTTAGGGTTTCTTTTTCCCAGTAATTAGCAACTCTACCCCGATAAATAATGATGCCAACAGTTATAAAAAATATTGATGAAATAACTATTAAAGCAACAGGTGGTTTTGCTTTTTTGGATTTGATGTTACCTATAATTAATGGCTCAAGTTGGGAATGAATAAATTGAGGAATGGTGGATTGATTTCCATTAAAATCTTCGATTGTTCGACCACTTTTAAGGATAATATTGCTTAAGGTTTTACGAATTTTATTAATAAAATCCCTTGAAGGTTCTCCTTGAATTAGAACAGCTAAATAACAATAACCTGCAACTTCTAAAATTATTTTATAGTCATCGTATTCGATTTCATGTAGTTCAGATACTTGTCCTTCTGGTGTCACACAATCATTAACAAAACTACGGATGGCTGTTAGCATTCCTGCAAATAAGTCTATTTCTTGTAAAGGGGAAGAGAGAGATTGAACTTTACTAATAACCAACCCTGATGATTTGTGAATTAATAAAACAGCTTCAACGGAAAAATTAATTGATTCTTGTAAGATTAATTCCGCTTCGGAAACGCCTTTGATTTTTGCTTTTATTTTTCGCTTAACCCCATTAATAGAAAGAGCGGTTTCTACTTTATCATTAATAGATTTTACTAATTCGACCATATATTTAGAAATGGTATTACCAATAACAGGATAAAGTGCATCAATCATTGCATCTCGTTCCACTTCGATTTGATTTTTAATCGCTTTTCCCATTTCTGGTCCTAGGGTTTGGGGAATAGCTTTCTGATCTAGTTTAATTTGATTTTGAATGGCTAACGCTATTTCAGGGGCAATTGCTTTAGCTATTTCTTGAGGGGAATTTTCAATTTCTTGGGCAATTGCTGTTGGTAAAATATGGGCGATCGCTTCACTCATTTTGATCCGATCTTGTTGGGATCTTTCTTTGATGATTTGATCAATAATGGGTGTAATTGTTTCTTTTAATTTTTCGGTTGATAATGAGGATGTTTCGATTCGTTCTGTTATTAAAGGTAGCAAACTATTAATAACTTCTTTTGGCTCATATTTTTTTTTTCTAGTTCATTAATTTTTTTCTCTAATTGGTTTATTTTTCTTGAGATAGAATCTTGCTTATTCTTTTTATTAGTTTCTTTTAAAATAGGCACTTTTTGAGGAGGATTATCTGGTTTTAACTCCCCATTTTTGGGCTTTATTGTTTCTGATGTTTGTCTAGAGTCAGTGATTATTACTTTATCATCATCTTCTTCTAGCATTTCTAGTTCTGCTAATAACCTTAACAAATTTTCCAATGCTTCTGTAGAATTTGGATCATAATTTGGTGATTGCGATGGGGTGTTAACAGAATTTTTGTCGGGTAAAGTCATTTCTATTCATCCTTGATGGTTGTCATGTACCGAAAGCATCGCAGAGTTACCAATTTAATAGTCTATCTAATGAATTTATCCGCGTATCCCCGTCAAATTTTAAGCACAACTTTTCGCAAAAATGTCAAATATACAGCCCTTTGCGAGTTACACAAATACACTTAACTCCTGCCTCCTGCCTCCTGACTCCTAAAACTAAAAAACTTTGCCTCTCACAAATATGGGAACTGCTATGAGTTGTTTTGTTCTGATTCTAAAGTCGCTTGTTGTTCGGGTAAAAATAATTCTGTTGAAGTGGGTTCTTCAGGGTGTTCTGGAAAATCTTCGGCAAATTCATCTCCTTTTATTTTGACACAAAGTTCAAACAAAAGGTCAGCTAACTCAGTGCGAGATACTTTATGATCTTTAAGGGTTAGTGATTCTTTTTTGATGATGTCAAATACCTGTTCCCGCAAAGATTGCATCGATTTTTCTAATTTATCTTTCGTTTGCGTCAGATCATTGCGTAAATAGTTTGTTTCTTCTGTGACGGTTTGATTCAAAGATTCAATCTGGTGAGAACTATTCTTTGCTGTTGAATCAAGAGATGTTTCTAATTGATGGAATTGTTCTTGAGTTGTCATACTCAAGTATTTCAGTTTTTTTTCTAAAGAATTGATGACTGAACGAATTTCTGTGGTTAAAGAATCTTGAAGTTGATCGAGGCGATCGCGGGTTTCTCTTTCAAATACAGATAATTCTTGGGTTAATTTATCAATAGTTTGTTCACATTGTTGAAAACGCTGTTCATATTCTCGTATTTTATGTCCAAATAGAAGATCGCGGACTTGCTCAATATTTCCTAGACGATCACGCATTTCATCTCGTGTAATACCTGCCATTGACAATACTCCAGAAGATCATTGAGGCTAAGCTAACCCTATTATTGTTTATGGTAACGTTTTTTGGACGTTAATTTAATTAAATAATCTTATATAGCAGTTCCCATACTTGTGAGGTACAAACTCTTCTAGTTCTAGGAGTTAGGAGTTAGGAGTTCGGGAGGGCAGGCTTCGCCCGATGCTCCCCAGCAGGAGTTGAATATTCGGTGTACCTCATGAGTCCAGGAAATACTATACCATTTTCATTAACTTGGACTACAGATGTGGATGTTGTAGGGGTCAACGGCCGTTGACCCCTACGAAAATGTGTAGCTAGACTGATAGAAATTGGTATTAGTTTAAGAATGGGGTTGACCGAATAATACTAAAGAACAACTCAATTTTTTAAGAACTTCTGTGGTAATATCACTCACCGATAAACCACCGGCGGTACGACGACGAAAGGATCTTAAAATAACCAGATCAAACTGATGAGAAGCGCGAATAATCACTTGTGCCGGGTTATCATGAATAATCATTTTTATTTTATATTTTTCTGATAATTCATACTCAGTTATTAACCGAGATAAGGTTGTTTTAAATTCAGCCACTTGTTGACTTGGGGTTTGGCGATCGCAGACGTGTAATAGGGTAATTGATCCCTGGTTTGCATCGGCCAATAATTGAGCAAATTTAATAGTTTCTAAAGTGGCTTTACTTAGGTTTTTAATCGGCACTAAAATTCGGCGTAAGTTAACAGGATTATCCAACAATCGCATTACAGCAACAGGACAGTGGGATGACCAAAATACCGTATCTAAAATTGTTCCAAATAGTCTTGCTTTTAATCCCGTATTCTCACTCCATCCCATAATAATTAAGTTAGCATTTTTTTCTTTTGCGCTGCGACTAATTCCATGAGCAATATCATCATCAATACGAATAATCGGCCTAGTATCTACATTAAATTCTTGACTAATTTCTATGGCGCGGTCTAATAAAATTTGGCTTTGTTTTAGGTTTCCATCTACTTGCGGATCGTCCATATGAACATGAGCAGCAGCAACGGAAACGGGGACAATAATTCCTGATTCTTGTTTGGCTAATAAAGCACCCATTTCAATTAAATCTCGTTGGGTATGAGGATTATAAATCGGAATTACAACAGTAAAATTATCGTTCCTTACTTCAGCTTTTAATTGGGGTAACCATTCGTCTAAGGTACTTCCTACACTGCTATAGTCTTCATTTTCTTTTGTTTTTGGTAACGGCAATTTTGTGGCGAATTGAGAGGTCAATACGGGACCCAAAATGGAAGTAATTAACATGAGGACAATGACACCATTAAAAACTGCTTCATTAATCAATCGTTCCCCTACTGAATTTTCAATTTGATAGGCAGCTAAGGCTGCTGCTAAGGTAGCAGCCACTTGGGGTAATGATAACGACCACATAGTCAATAATTCAGTCCAAGTATAGCGATAAATAAACTTTGTAGCTGTTGCAGCTAGTAATTTTGCAACGATCAAACCCCCAACAATTCCAATTACTAAAGGCAGTTCAAATTGAATAGTCTCTATAAAAGCAGGAATATCTAACAACAATCCCATGCCCACAAAAAAGAAAGGAATAAATAGAGTTCCCCCCACAAATTCTACCTTCTCTTTTACTGGACCGTCTCCAACCACATCATTAACGGCTAAACCTGCTAAAAATGCCCCTACAATTTTATCAACATTAATTAATTGTGCGCCAATAGAAGCTAAAAAGACAGCTAATAAAACAAATAAAAATTGGTTACTTTCTTCATCTCCAGTTCGCCTAAAATATTCTTTACCTAACCAGTCGAACCCAAAGAGAACAATGACTGAATACAAACCCAAAGAAACCAATTGAATAATTAAGCTAACGGCGGAGAAATTTCCTCTATGAATGGAAACAGAAATAGCCAACACTAATAAAGCAGCAATATCAGTAAAAATTGTTGCCCCTATTGTCACCATTACTGCTTGATTTTTTACCATTCCTAATCGTTGAACAATGGGAAATCCTAATAAAGTGTGAGAAGCTAAAAGAGAACCGATTAAAATCGAAGAATTCCAACTAAACCCAAAATTAAGACCGACATAAGTTCCCATGAATAGGGGTAAAAAGAAAGTTAAACAACCAAAAACTAAAGAGCGTTCTTTTGTTTTGCGAAATTCAGTTAAATCTATCTCTAACCCTGCTACAAACATAAGATAAATTTTACCAATATCGGCAAACAATTTTATACTTTCTGAGTCAGCGTCCAAAAGATATAAGCCATCTTTTCCTAAGATAACCCCAGCAAATAGCAGTCCCACTAACCCAGGAAGACGTAACCGTTCAAAAATAGGTGGTAACGTCAGAATAACCAATAATAAAATAGTGAAGGAAACAAGGGGATTATCCCGTAAAATAGATAATAAGTTTTCCATTAAGGTTAGTCTTAGCTAATTACCTTAATCATTATAGTCTCTATTTTTAAATGAGAAGGATGACAATAAGTCAATAATATTGTCCTATTCTGTTGTATATTTAACAGACTTATTTTTCATCTAGGGGGTAAATGAGCAGGAAGAACACTAATACAAGCAATAGCAGTATAAACTAGAGCAAATCGCGTTTCAAAAATAGCAATTGACTGGAACTTAGCTTGACGATACCAACCTAATACACAATTAACGATACCAAATTTAATGACGGCTACAGCAAAACATAAAGCTGTAATCAACGATAAACAATTTAAACCATAAAGTCCAGCTAAAATTAGCACTGATACACCATGATAGATGATTCCTGGTTTTAATGATTGGGTTTTTTTCTTCCGTAACTTGATAGTGTAAATACCACTACTAAAAAATAAAGTGTTCAAAACCCACATCCCGATAGCTTCAATAGATAACGTCCCTGTGGTTGCACCATAAGCTAAGGGTGCGGCCAAAGAAATAGCAGCAAAGCTAATCATTTCGTTGGTAATAGACTTGTGTTTTTGCTTAATGACAGCAATACCATCAGCAATAAAGACGATGACAACTAAACCATAAATACTTAACAAGACTGGAGCATGAAACCCAAGAAATATCGCTAAACTTAAGGCACTCACCCCATATATACCTCCCCAAATCAAAAAACGAGGTTTCCAGCTTTTTCTTTGTTTCAGTTGTACGACGTAAGGATGCTCTATTTGTAACGTCAAAAAGGCACAGAGTAACGCTAAGTTTGTCCATTGATTCCATTGCTGTGCTAAAGCTGCACCTGTCAAAAAAGAACCAAACAAGACCAACAAGACACCTTGCTCTGGAGCAAATGTGGGACGACACCAAAAAAGAACTGGATGGGATTTTTTGGACTCACCATTGTCAGGAAGGAAGGGAAAAGAAGAGACTGCCATAAAATTAAGTTATTAATAAAAATAATTCTCAATAATAGTTAACCATAGCTTTGGGAATTTAGATAAAAATTTAAGCTTTTATTAGTAATATTTCTGTAAAAATGTAAATAGAAAAAACTCCCCTGTTACCCTATAAGCTTGGGCTTTACAGGGGAATTGTTAAGCAAGTGGATTGGATTTTGAAAAAGGAGAAAAGTTCTTTAGTAGGAGGGAAAAAATTATAGGCTAAACTCTGTTTTTAGTTGAGAAACCCAAGTTTTAATCCGTTCATCTGTTAAGTCTGACTGATTATCTTCATCCAAGGCTAAACCAACAAACTTGCCATTTTTTACTGCTTTTGAGTCATTAAAATCATAACCATCAATTGGCCAGTGACCAACAGTTTTTGCCCCCAATTGACTAATTTTTTCTTCAAGCATTCCCATGGCATCTTGAAAATTATCACTATAGCCGATTTGATCCCCTGTGCCAAAATAAGCGACTTTTTTACCTTGAAAATTAACATTGTCTAAATCATCGAAAATACCTTCCCAGTCACTTTGTAGGTCTCCCATGTTCCAGGTTGGAGAACCGATAATTAGACAATCATATTCCTCTAAAGCTGTGGCCTCATAATCAGCAATATCCATTAATTCCACCACCTGATCACCTCCTAGCTCTGATTGAATCATCTCTGCGGCGGTTTCGGTTTTTCCGGTTTCTGTGCCATAAAACAGACCGATCTTACTCATGTTTTTCTTCCTGCCTTATTGATAGTTTTTTGCAGTAAATCCTTGGGATCTAATTTAGAATAATTCTCAATAAGTGTCAAGGCTTTATTCTGGGTTTTACCAACCCTGTTCCCTCCAAGGCAACAGGCAACAGTATTTTCTTTTCCCTTAACATTTTCTTAATTCAAGGGTTCGGCCTAGCTCAACAAATTGCTTTAAAATTAAGGTAGAGTAATTAAGATATTATCTCAATTACTTTTGATAACCTTTAGTTAATCACCTCAGAAATTCCTTATTTATCGAGTAAAATAGCGGGTTTTCTGGCAAAAACTAAGTTAAGAAAAGGTTAAATAATTAATAATATTTGTAAAATCTTATTGCAAAGGAGAGCAATATGGACTGGAAAGTTAATGGTAATACCGATCCGCCCCATCGTCGCCGGAAGGGATGGAGTTTTGACTTTTTCAGCGACTCTAGTGAGACTCAAGTAGAAAGCAGGGAACTACCCGAAACATCAAAAAATAGTGAGCATTATTCCCTTTCCCAGACTCAAGTTGGACAACAAGTTTGGATCGTAGGTTTTGTGGGAAAAGGGGGAATGAGTCGCCTGTTGGGTATGGGACTCACCCCAGGTATCCAAGTTCAAGTTATTAGCGCACAACCCAGTGGTTCCGTGCTGGTAGCCATTCAAGATAATCGTATCGGAGTAGGTGCAGGGATGGCGCAGAAGATTTTAGTCAGTAATGAACCCATTAACAACGGAGAAACCATGAACCCTCCAACCCAAACCTTGTTACGAGAAATGGCCGAAGGCACAAAAGGGCGAGTAGTGGGTTATAACCAAGTGTTGCGGGGTTACAAGAAAAAACTCCTATCTATGGGTATGACTCCTGGGGTTGAGTTTACTATCATTCGGGTTGCACCCCTTGGAGATCCTGTAGAAATTTTGGTTAGGGATTTTCATCTTAGCCTACGGAAAGAAGAAGCAGACGCTTTAGTGGTGGAAAAAATCTAAACTCACATCTTGTCCCTTCAACAAAGCTAACTGGTGGAGAGAGGCAGAAGGCTTCTTTGCAGGAGGCAGTAGGGTTAAGATTTGACAGAAAATAATTGAAAATTGATGCTTTTGACTCCAATAAAGTTTTTTCATACTGGTGCAAGCTCTCAGTTAAAACATCAAAATTTGCCCATTTAATTACTAAGACCCATGTTAAAACCCATTATTGCCCTGATTGGAAATCCCAATTGTGGAAAAACGACCCTTTTTAATGCCCTGACAGGGGCAAACCAACGCACAGGGAACTGGCCTGGGGTTACGGTAGACCGTAAAGAAGGCAAATTCCACTACGAAGACCAAGAGATGACCCTAGTTGACTTACCTGGGGTTTATTCGTTGGATGTAGAAGATAGCGAAACTGGAATGGATGAACTGGTAGCTAGAGATTACTTGCTTTCAGGGGAAGCGGATCTGGTGATCAATATTGTAGATGCTTCTAACTTAGAGCGTAACCTCTATTTAACCACCCAACTGATGGAAATGAGACTACCCATGATTATTGCCCTCAATATGATGGATGTCGCCCGCGATCGCGGTATTTCTATCAACGCGGAACTGTTGCGAAAACGGTTAGGGTGTCATGTCATTCCCATGAACGCAGCCAAAGAAGACAGGGTAAACGATCTCTTACAGATTATTGGGGCAATGGTTAAAAATATCAATCAAGCCCCTAGTTATGTGGCTTATCCTGCGGTTATAGAAGATGCCTTAGCTGAGTTGGTTCCCTACATTACTGAAAATACCACCAACCGTATTGTAGAACCCCGTTGGACAGCATTAAATCTCCTGCAATATGAAGACCGACTGATCCCAGAATTACAAGGAAATGAATTATTCAATATGGTGGTTAAACATCGCCGTCAAATTCATCAAGTATTGGGGGAAGATATTGATATTATTATTGCTGACAGTCGTTATGGGTTCATTCGCCAAATTACCCAAGGGGCTACCGAACGTAGGGGAGAAATGAGTCATACGGCTTCCGATCGCCTGGATCAAATCGTTTTGAACCGTTGGTTAGGCATTCCTATTTTCCTGGTGGTCATGTATGTGATGTTTCTATTTACTATCAATGTCAGTGCTGCTTTTATTGACTTCTTTGATATTGCTGCGGGAACGATTTTTGTAGATGGTTTTGCTCATTTTTTACAGGGAATAGGTGCGCCAGGATGGTTAATTGCATTATTAGCCGATGGTGCCGGCGGTGGTATTCAAACGGTAGCTACGTTTATCCCTGTCATTGGCTTTATGTTCCTTTTTCTCTCTATTTTAGAAGACTCTGGGTACATGGCTAGAGCGGCGTTTGTCATGGATCGTTTAATGCGGTTTGTGGGATTACCTGGAAAGTCCTTTGTACCGATGTTAGTGGGGTTTGGGTGTAATGTGCCAGCCATTATGGCTACACGCACCCTAGAAAATTCTCGGGATCGTCTGATGACCATTATGATGAACCCGTTTATGTCCTGTGGGGCGAGACTGCCGGTTTATGCGTTGTTTGCTGCGGCCTTTTTCCCCATTGGTGGACAAAATATTGTCTTTGGACTCTATTTATTGGGTATTGTGGCTGCTATTTTCACGGGAATGGTGATGAAAAATACCATCTTGAAAGGGGAAGTGAGTCATTTTGTTATGGAGTTACCCCCTTATCATTTGCCACGTCTGAAAGGGGTTTTAATTCGCACTTGGGAACGGTTAAAAGCCTTTTTATGGAAAGCTGGCCGTGTCATTGTTTTAATGGTAATGATTTTAGGACTTTTGAACTCCATTGGGATAGACGGTTCTTTTGGCAACCAAGATAGTGAGCGATCGGTGTTGAGTCTTACCAGTCGTGCGGTTACGCCTGTTTTTGCACCCATGGGACTGCAACAAGAGAACTGGCCAGCAACGGTGGGCATTTTTACAGGGGTTTTTGCTAAAGAAGCGATGGTAGGAACCTTAGACTCCATTTATGGACAATTAGCCAAACAAGACAACCCCGAAGCAGTAGAAGAAGAAGGGTTTAACTTCTGGGGAGGTATGGGGGAAGCCTTTGCCAGTATTCCTGCTAATTTAGCAGAGTTACCCAACCAATTGCTCGATCCCTTGGGTTTAAATGTTGGGGACACTAGCAATATTGAAACAGCAGCCGAAAAACAGGAAGTTCAGTTAGGAACCTTTGGGGCGATGGTGAAGCGGTTTGACGGTAAAGTGGGGGCATTTGCCTATTTATTGTTTGTCTTGCTCTATTTTCCTTGTGTTTCAGCTACCGCTGCTATTTATCGAGAAACCAATGCCGGTTGGACGTTATTTGTGGCGTTATGGACGACAGGGTTAGCTTATATTGTAGCCAGTGTGTTCTATCAAGCCTTAACGTTAGCACAACATCCTGTGTTTTCTATTAGTTGGATCATCGGTTCAGTGGGGATAGTAGCAGTAATCTTAACCCTGATGAAGTTAACTAAACCTATTCGCAGCAAAACCCAACAACCTTTAATGCACCCAGAAATGACCACTCAAAACTCAGAAGTTGAAATGAGTCGTCGATCTTAGAGGGGAATTTAGAATTGAGAATTAATATTTTCTGCTAATAACTTTGAGTTACTTAAGTTAGTAATTTCTGGATTGATTGGAGAAAATCGCAGTAAGCAAGCACACAAAATTAATTACACAAAAACTGTAGGCCGATGCACTGCTAATAATAAGCTTTGGATAAGAGTTTTAGCCTTTTATTGGGCAATGCCCACCGTGCAATTAATTTTGCTTAGGAACTTATTTTCTTAAGGAAAGTTTTAACACCATGATTCTAACTGACATTCAAACTTATTTACAGCAATACGGCAAAGCATCTTTATCTGAATTAACTATTCATTTTCGCATAGATGCCGATGCGTTACGTCCTTTACTAAAAAAGTTAATTCGTAAAAAAAGAATTCGCCTTATATTGGGGAAAAAATGTGAGAGTTGCTGTCATTGTCCCCCAGAAAGTATTGAATTTTATGAATGGATCACTTAAATTGTAAATCATTAATTTATTTTGTCTACTAAGTAGTCGGATATAAATATAGTTCACTATTTTAAGAAATGTAAATATGCCGTAATCCCTCTCCCTGTTCCGGAGTTCCCCAATTCACAGTAATGTTTATTTTTGTCCAGATACTTATCTACTGCCATGACTCAACTTTCTTTAATTAGAATTTCCCCTAAATATGCCCAAGCTTATGCTACAGTAGCCTGTGCTATTTTAGTGATATTGGGTCTGGTTTGTTTTCATTTTAGTTGGGTCGGTGTTGGAATATTTATTTTTACAGCGGCCTATGTTATCGGTGGTTATGAAAGTACCAAAGAAGGAATAACCACCCTTTGGGAAGAAAAAGAATTAGATGTAGATTTGTTGATGATTGTAGCTGCTTTAGGGGCTGCTGGTTTAGGATTATGGCGACAGGAATATCATTTAATTGTAGATGGGGCAATTTTAATTCTTATTTTTGCCATTAGTGGTGCTTTAGAAAGCTTTGCCATGGAACGCACCGAACGTAATATTCAATCTTTAATGGCAGTAACGCCGGACACTGCTAGAGTGATAGACAAAGAGGGAGAAAAAAATGTTGCTATCTCCCAGTTACAAGTAGGGGATAGGGTGTTAGTTAAACCAGGAGAAATGATCCCCACGGATGGCATTATTATCGAAGGAGAAAGCACCATCGATCAAGCTTCTATTACGGGAGAGTCTGTTCCTGTGGATAAAATGAGGGGGGATGAAGTCTTTGCAGGAACCCTCAATGGGAACGGTGTATTAATAGTGAGGGTCGATCAACCCCCAGAAAGTAGTCTTATTCAAAGAGTCATTCGTTTAGTCGAACAGGCCCAAACGCAAGCCCCTCCGTCTCAAGAATTTGTAGAACGTTTTGAGAGAGGGTATTCTAAAGTTATTGTCTGTTTAGCGATACTTTTCACCATTCTACCCCCGTTTATCTTGGGTTGGGACTGGGAAACCACCATTTATCGGATGCTCATTTTTTTGGTGGTGGCTTCTCCTTGCGCTTTGATGGCTTCTATTATGCCTACTTTATTATCAGGTATTGCCACTGGTGCCAGACAGGGTATCTTGTTTAAAAATGGGGCGCAACTAGAGAAGATGGGACGGGTTAAAGCGATCGCCTTTGACAAAACGGGAACCTTAACCCTAGGACATTTGGAGGTAGTAGATATTATTCCTGTAGCGCAACAGTCCAAGGAAACGGTGTTAAGTTTAGCAGCGTCCGTTGAGTCGGGTTCAGAACATCCTATTGGTCAAGCTATTGTAGAAGCAGCAAAAACAGCTAACCTAGTTTGGGAGAATGGGATCAAAATACAAGCCAAAACTGATACCATTAAACCAGAAGCCCATGAAGCGATCGCAGCCTTAAAAAAATTGGGCATCAAAGCAACGGTGATGGTAACAGGGGATAATAAACGCACAGCCCAAAGTGTGGGTGAGATGCTAAATTTAGATGTAGTCCATGGCCAATTATTACCCGAAGATAAACTGGCGATTATTGGTCAATTAGAGCAACAATATCAAACAGTGGCTATGGTAGGAGATGGTATTAATGATGCCCCTGCCTTAGCTGCTGCAACGGTGGGGGTAGCAATGGGGGTAGGAGGCACAGATGTTGCCTTAGAAAGTGCTGATATTGTTTTAATGTCAGATAATTTAGGTAAATTATCCCAAGCCATTGAATTAGGTCGTCGTGCCAATGGTATTATTAAACAAAATATTACCTTTGCTTTGTTCTTTATTTTTTTACTATTATTGGCTAATTTTGTGGGTAGTATTAATTTACCGTTAGGAGTCATTGGCCATGAAGGTTCAACCTTATTGGTGACGTTGAATGGTTTGCGTCTGTTGAGATAAGAATTGCTTCTTGGTTACAATAACCCTCGATAACGAATAAAAATTAAAATCACTGCCCAAGATCCTAACGCTACTTTAAT
>JASJDW010000115.1 GCA_030064955.1 Crocosphaera sp. | reverse complement strand
TAGATCCTCAAGTTGTTATTGAAGAATATATTAATTATGCAGAACAACTCAAGCCCTATGTGGTGGATAGTTCTCTAAAAATTTACGAAGCTATCCAACAACGAAAAAATATTCTTTTTGAAGGGGCCCAAGGAACCTTATTAGACTTAGATCACGGTACTTATCCCTATGTTACCTCCTCTAACCCCATTGCAGGAGGGGCTTGTGTGGGGTCTGGTATTGGTCCAACTGTCATTGATCGGGTTATCGGCGTAGCAAAAGCTTACACCACCCGAGTCGGAGAAGGGCCTTTTCCCACCGAATTACACGGGGATATTGGGCAACAATTATGCGATCGCGGGGCAGAATTTGGCACAACTACTGGCCGTCGTCGTCGCTGTGGTTGGTTTGATGCGGTGATTGGTCGCTATGCAGTACGAGTCAACGGTTTAGACTGTTTAGCTATTACTAAACTAGATGTCCTTGATGAGTTAGCTGAAATTAAAGTCTGTACCGCTTATGAATTAGACGGCCAAACCTGTCATCATTTCCCCAGCAACGCCAGTGAGTTTGCCCGTTGTACCCCCATCTATGAAACCTTACCAGGATGGCAACAATCTACGCAAAATTGTCGTAGTTTAGAAGATTTACCCCAGGAAGCCTTAGACTATCTTAAATTCTTAGCAGAATTAATGGAAGTGTCTATTGCGATCGTTTCTTTGGGGGCCAGTCGGGATCAAACCATTATCGTTGAAGATCCCATTCACGGGCCTAAACGGGCCCTTCTTGATGAAAACGGTGATCCTGTCACCACCCATGAATAACTTAATTAACTAAAGCGTGAGTAAATTCTATGTCTTTATCTATTGAATGTAAAAAACGTCCCGAAAATGTTAAAGGGAATGCCTTGCGTCGCGAGGGTTTAATTCCTGCTACTTTATATGGCCATAATGGTACAGAATCTATGCAATTAACGGTAGATCAAAAAGAAGCAGCGTTAATGCTTAGAGATGTCACGGTTGATGAAACAGTGATTGATGTTAATATTCCTGATTTATCCTGGAATGGTCAAGCAATTATTAAGGAAATACAGGCCCATCCTTGGAAACGTAATCTTATTCATCTTAGCTTCTGTTACGTTAAGCCTGAAGCTTAAGGATTAATTATTTAACTTGTAGGGATTTGTAGGGGTTAACAGTTGTTAACCTCTTTTAATTTTTATTTATTTTAACCAGCAGTCATTTCATTTTGCAGTAGTATGGATGATAATACTACTCGGTTAACAGATAAATATTAACGTCATCAATTTGTAACTATAAAAAGCGGAGGTAATCTCATGAAAAAGATAGAAATGGAACAGCTTCTTATGAGAACAGAAAGCATAAGCATTTTGACTGAACGCGCAGAATATTTGAAAAATAAGTATGGTGAAAATGGAACAACTGGTGGTGTAGATGCGGAGAAAGTAGCCATGATCAAACAATTATCTTACGATTTGCCTCAAACATTGGAAGAAATCAAAGCGAATGACCATGATGTGGTAGCACGAAGTGAGTTAATGCCTGATCTGACACAATTTATTGCTGACTATAGAGAAACAGAGCCTCTTGCCCTTCTACGAACTCTATCCCAAAAACATCGAGATAATCCATCCCTTTCAGAGCAACTCCTAATAGAGAATTTAATCAATAAGATTACATCAATCGGTCCAATCAATCGGGAGGAGGAAAAGGTAGTCGCAGAAGCAATTGAGATCCTGATGTCTGCGGGACAGCCAATCAAAGAAGATATGGCAGCAAGTAAAAATTTAGATACAGAAACGAAGGAGGGTTAAGACATGAGTATTTGGACAAGACTTCATGAACACTCCAATTATCGTGGCCGTTCTACATTTGCTAATTTGCACTACACTACCCCTGTGACCACCTATCTTCGTATTTCAAAATCATGGTTAGATAGCGCACATATTCACGATCGCATATCCTCACTTGAAATAGGTTGCAGCCATTGGGAGGAGGGGGGACGAGTCATTCTGTTTCAGCACTCAAACTATCGTGGGCGTTATGCCAACTTTGATGCGACACCGGGTTCCACTGTTCGTATCCCAAATGTTTCGGCAGAAAGTTTCAACGATATTACTTCCTCTGTCTTGATAGTTCGAGAAGCCCGCCGCGAACTTGGCCCTCTAGCTCTTGGAAGTATGGGTAGTCCTGACTTAAGGACGCAGATTCAAAACCAAGTTTCCGGGATTTCACGAATCAGGATGCGAGGCACTCCTATTATTACTTGGGACTTGTGGCCAGGTTTTTCGCCTTCGCGAAAATATGTATATCTAAGAGTACCTATTCGTGTCGATGTCCCCAATTGGTTTGACTACGATGCTGAATTACGATTTTGGATCTATTTGTATGTTGATAGTGGTGGAACAGTCAGGGGCTACGTTAACTGGTATGGAGCATGGGTTGAGGGTGGAGTACTAACTGGAAAGATTCTCGATCGCCTCATGGATGAGATACCTGCTCAACTTGGTGATATCAACAACAGCATTACTAATGCATTGAGTATGCTTGAAGTCTTTGACTTTGTTGGTTTGTATTATCTCCCTGGTACTGCTGGTCATACAGGTAATGTGAATGATGATGTATCCGTCGTTTTTGTTAAAGAATGGTAGGTACGGGGTGATCAAGTCAGGTTAATTTGTGAGGGGTGAAATGGGGGATAGGTATGAATGGAGTAATAGAGTAATAGGCATCTTGAGTTAGTCTAAACTCCAGTTATAATTCTCTTGCCTACCTCCTGCTTTCTACTACACCCAAAAGGCAAAAGCAGCTAAACCCATAAATAAAACAGGAACTAACCATTTTAAAATGTCATCTAAATATAAGGCTAATTCACGATAGCCTTCTGCAACTAAGTTAATACTGGTAACAGATTCCACTAAAGCGAGAAACACTAATAACATTGATCCCACGATGACTTTATCTTCTGCTGTTAAATAGTTCATTTTAGGAAGTTCTTGCCGTAAAATAAATTGATAAGTAATTAAACTAACCATTGTCGCAGTAGCTAAGGTAATTTGTGGAATAATTTGTGTGGGTTCTAACCAAAAAACCAAGTCAGACATTAACACAATTAAAGCTACAGGAAAAAGAACTCGCCAAGCATAAAAGTGAGAGTGTCTTTTTACTTTAATTTGATAATCAAATCTGGCATAATCTTGTTGTTCTGGTTGCAAATAATGGCTATGACTGTGAGTTGTAATTTCTTTAATAGACCAATTAATTAGAGAAACCTCATCACTAATTCCATTAAGTTCTTCTGCTTCTATGAAATGTATTTCTTCAGGGGAATAACTAAAGGAGATTAGTTCAATTTTAATAGTTTGCTCATCAAAAGGAAATCGCTTTAAATCAAGACTGGTTGCCAGTTCTCCATAAAATCTCTGTCGATAAGTAACAATTCCTTGAGGATTGATGTGTACAATTTCATCTAATTCTTTCTCTAAATGACGTTGATTAATAATATGTAGATTAGGATGCCAAACTTGCTCCAGTTGACATTGATAAGGAGCAGTATTAGCATTAGAGAATGAAGGATCTAAGCGAGAATCATACCACTGTAATCCTAAATAAAAATCAATATAAACCGTTTGCTCTACTTCATTGATTTTAGCTAAATCTAAAGTATAAATTCCCACTAAAATTTGAGTTATTTCTGACTCATTATTCGGTCTAGGAATAGCTTGATCATGGGGAATAAACCAATGCTTCTGACTGTTTTGGGTAACAGCCATTTGTATTTTCGGAAGGGGTTTAATTGTCATGAAATGTTGATATAGTAGCTAACCGATTATCAACAGTAACTACTCAATCATCTTATCTTCTCGTTAGTATTATAAAGCCGAACCTTAATGAAAACTAAAAATTCTAGATTACTTTAAGAACTTTTATATAGCAGTTCCCATACTTGTGAGGTACAAAATTTTCTAGTTTTAGGAGTTGGGAGTTCGGGAGGGCAGACTTCGCCCGATGCTCCCCAGCAGGAGTTCAGAAGTTGAATACTAGGTGTACCTGATATTTAAGTCCTGACTACTAAAATTTAGAGCCTTATTTACACAGATGCAAGAGGTAATAACTGGCTATAACATCAGAAACCAATTAAATCACAACTGAGGAATAATTAATCCTAAAGCTAATAAAATTCCACTAAAAAAATGGAGTCGAACTGCAATAAATTTACAATTACTAACTCGATCAGGTTGATCATGATTTTTGCTGACATGACTCACCAATTGATAACCAATAGGAAGACTAATTAATACTAAAATAGTCCAAAAAGAAAAGATACCAAGTAAAGAAAATAGAATAACTAAAGCAAAAAATAAAACCGTTATTCCTGTTAATACTTGAGATCCTAAGTGAGTTCCTAAACGAACAATGGGGGACTGTTTTCCTGCGGCTAGATCATCTTCTACTTGATGAAAATGGGAACAAAATAGAATAATAGAGGTACTAATGCCAATAAGAACTCCCGAGGTTAAAATTAACCAAGAAAAATCTTGAGTTTGGGAATAATAAGCAGCAGCGATCGCCATCGGACCAAAGGTAAAAAAGCAAATAATCTCTCCTAACCCTTGATAACCAAAGCGAAACGGAGGCCCCTGATAACTATAACCTAATGCACAACAAAGCAAAATGATAACTAAAACTGTCACATCTCGTTGCCACCAAGCAATTAATAAGATCCCTAAAATTCCTAAACTTAAAAAAGCATTAGCTAACCAAAACATTAAGGATTTATTTCCTGTTAAATTGACAATAGAATGGGCTTTATTTTTATCAATTCCTGTATCCGCATCAAAAACATCATTGCTAATATTTAGCCAAGCAATAATCAAAATCGCTGAAGTTAGAAAAGTTCCAAAAATGCTGAGATCAAATCTCCCTGTTTCCCCAAAAGCCGTTGCAGTTCCCACAGTAATTGGTACAATAGCAACGCTGTACATGGGAGGTTTAATGGCAGCAAGCCACAATTTTCCTTTTGATGGAGATGAATGAGTGGTTGTAGTGGGTGTTGTGGTCATAAAATGTCAGTTCGGAATAATCTCTATGATATGATTCTCAACAGAGGTGCAATCAATGGTATGGATAACATTAAAGACATACCATCAATATCAGGGTAAAGTGAATCCCCAGTCAAGTCTTAAAGCAAACTCATAATTTTTATCTACCTGCTCCCTCTGCTTCCTCTGCTTCCCTATCTCCAAAGTCCCCCAGTCCCCAAAGTCTCCCCTATGACCTCTGATTCCAGTAATATCTTAGTTGTTGATGATACCCCTGATAACCTACGCTTACTCTCAGCTATGTTATCAGAACAAGGTTATAAAGTTCGTAAAGCCCTCAATGGAAAAACTGCTTTAAATACAATTCATCAAGTTCCTCCAGATTTAATTTTATTAGATATTAATATGCCATCGATGAATGGCTATGAAGTTTGTCGAAAACTTAAAGAAGATATTAAAACAAAAGATATTCCTGTTATTTTTATTAGTGCTTTAGACGATGTTTTAGATAAAGTTAAAGCCTTTGATGTAGGAGGTGTTGACTACATTACTAAACCGTTTCAAGCTGAAGAAGTGATTGCTAGAATCGAAAATCAGTTAACCATACAACGGCAAAAAAAACAACTCCAACAAGAAATAAAAGACAGAGAGAAAACAGAACAAACCTTAAGAATTTATCTTCATGCTGTTTCCCATGATTTACGAAATCCCGTATTAGGATTTTCTATGATATTGAAAAACTTTTTAAAACAGAAAAAAGAGAGCATAGAAATTTCGAGAAACGTTTTAGAACAAATGTCAAAAAGTTGCGATCGCCAACTGAATCTGATTAATTCTTTGGTAGAAAGCCAACAATTTGAAATGGGGGGTATTAACCTTAACTTAAAACCCTTAAATTTAGGCAAACTGAGTCAACAATTAGCTATAGAATGGCAACCCATATTGAAGGAAAATAAAGCTATCTTATCCCTAGAGATTCCTCAAAATTTACCTTTGGTTCAAGGGGATAGCGATCGCCTCTGGCGTGTCCTAGAAAATCTTATGGCCAATGCCTTAAAACATAATGCTCCTGGTATCCAATTGACCCTAAAAGCGGATATAATAAAACAAGAAAAAGAGGACTTAACACCCAAAAAAATTCGCTGTACTTTAGAAGATAATGGGGTGGGGATCGACCCTCAACTAGCAGCTAACTTATTTGAAAGGTATCACAGAGGAGAAGGGGCAAAAAACACACTAGGATTAGGATTAGGGTTATATCTTTGCCGAAAAATTATTGAAGCTCATGGCGGAGAGATTGGGGTAGTCACAGAACCAGGTCAAGGAGCGAAATTTTGGTTTAGCTTACCTATTTGGGAGCAATAAATCAACGACAACGACAAAAAAATCTCAACCCCCGACCCCCGAATTTGAACTTTGGGGACTGGAGTAGAATCGAAAAATGTCAGGAAACCATAACATATTGATCCCCAAAAGGTTATCAATCCGTAGATTCCTGATAAATTGGTTTAGCGACCCCTTGACCGTTGAGACTTATCTTTTGTTACATAAGATTAAGCCAAAAGTCCCAAATGCAAATCCTCAAAGCCATTGAGTCCATCGTAAGCCTTATAGGTAGGACTCATGACCTAATGCCAGGAGCAATTAACCGTAAAAAGTATCGGAGAGCGATCTCATGGCACCAGAAAGCCACCCCCCACTAGAAGAGATGACCCTACGGCAGCTACGAAAAGTAGCCAGCGAATATAACATCTCCCGTTATAGCCGAATGCGTAAAGCGCAACTCCTAATTGCCATTAAGCAAGTCATGCAGTTGCCAACGCCTCAAAAAATAATCGACACTGAACCAAAAGTTAAAGCCGAGTCCACTATTCAAGAAGCTCAAAAAATAGAAGCGTCTAAATTTGAGGTGGGACAAGAAGATGGGATCACCAGAGACGAAACCGACATCAATGAACAATTCGGAGAACTTTCTGGAAATCAGCAAAAAAATCGCATCGTTCTTTTACCCCGCGATCCCCAATGGGCCTATGCTTACTGGACCGTTTCCCAAGAAGCAAAAGATAGCTTAAAAGCCCAAGGAGGAGAACAATTGGCCTTACGTATTTATGACGTGAGTGATATTGATCTCAATTATCAAAGTCCCCACAGTGTTCAAGAATATTTATGCGATGATTACACTCAAGAATGGTATATTCCCATTCCCCTAAGCGATCGCAATTACGTCGTGGATATTGGGTATCGCAGTGCTGATGGGCGTTGGTTAATGTTAGCCCGTTCTGCTGAAATCCATATTCCCGCCCTTTATCCTTCTGACTGGATAGAAGATATTTTTACCACCGTTAACTGGGACGACGACATAGAAAATAATGTCGTTGAACCCTTACTACCTCCGAACCCCATTCAACAAAGATTTGCCGTCAGTGAACAAGTGGCAGAAGCAGCCCGTGTTGCTAGTTCTGCCTTAGCATCACTACAATACGGAGTGGGATCATTGGCGGGATCTGTCACCTTTCCTTCAGGACTAGGGATGTGGACGGTGCCGACAGTATCAGGCTTAACCATGTCTGGTCTTGGTATGGCTTCTGATGCGTTAGTCCGTTCTCGGAAGTTTTGGTTAGTGGCAGATGCTGAATTAATCGTTTATGGTGCCACAGAACCCGATGCAACGGTTCTGGTTAGAGGTCATCCTGTCAAACTGAACCCAGATGGAACCTTTCGCTTTCAAATGTCGTTCCAGGATGGGGTGATAGACTATCCGATCGTGGCGATCGCTGCTGATGGACAACAAACCCGCTCTATTCACATGAAATTTGAACGGGAAACCCCATTTCGTCATACCAATAGTAAGGAAGATGCCATCATCGAAACTTTAGGATAAGGTTGAGTGGGGAGATTGATTTTAGGTCATGGGGCAGAGAGATACTGTCTAAACATTGTCTTGATGCTGCTTTTGGACAATTTGTAACCATTCTTAAATTCACATTTAAGAATCCTCCGTTATAGCGACCTAGGAGCGCGGGCGGCGGGAGTATGTCAATTATTTTCCTTAGCTTTGATGGCATAATCCCTAAATCGCTCTAAGTCTGCCATAATGGTTGACTCCACAATTTTACCTAAAAATAAGTTATCCATTAACTTACCCAACCATCCTGGAATATCATAAGCAACACTCAAGCGAACAATACTACTCCCCTGTCTATCGTAGAAACGAATTGCCCCACGATTTGGCAAACCATCAACCGATTCCCATTGTATAATTTGATGGGGAATGACCTTTAAAATCTTGGATAACCAAGTAAATTGAAAACCACCACTGGCTAATTTCCACCGCGATAATTCTGGGTTTTCATCTAATATTTGAACCGAGTCTATCCACTTCATCCATTGTGGCATTTGTTCTAAATCTGACCATAACCCCCAAACTAATTCTATAGGAGCATCTACTTCAATTTGTACGCTATGTTCTAACCAATTAGACATTTTATATGAGTATAATAATTAAGCTTAAGGTGGGCAATGCCCACCGTCCTTGATATTTTAGCGAATTGTAGAAACTTGGGGGGATTTTTTAAGGGTTTCTGCTTGTTCTAAGATAACTGCTGCTGCTTGTTTTCCTGAAATAGTTGCTCCTTCCATACTATCAATATAATCTTGTTGAGTGTAACTTCCTGCTAGGAAAAAGTTAGGAATCGGGGTTTTCTGAGAAGGTCGATAAACATCCATTCCTGGGGCTTCTCTGTACAAAGATTGTGCTAATTTAACCACGCTATACCAAGTCATATTTAACTCTTTTGAAGAAGGAAACAGTTCATGAACTTGTTTTAAAACGTGATTAGCAATGTCTTCATTTTTTTCTTTTATAAAAGGATCGCCGGGGGTTAACACTAATTGTAATAATGAGCCTTCTCCTGACTTATAATAATCTCCAGGACTACTTAAAGCTAAGTCAGAAAAGCAAGAAAAATCAGCATCGGCTGTATATAATAAATTGTCAATTCCTGCTGCTTCTTTTAATTGTTTACGTTTATTCTCATCTTCTAATTCGGTTACCCAACCATCAAATCTTAATTGTACGGTTGCAACAGGAACGGCTTCCAATTGATAGATATTATCAAATAAAGAAAACTTACGCCAGTCATCGGGAATTAATCGCTGAATTCCAGGGACATCGCAAGCGCAAACGTAAGCATCTGCGGTAATGGTTTCTTCTTTTTCTCCATCAGGAATAATGAGTCCTGTTACTTCAATTTTATCGTTAGTTTCTTGATATAAAATTTCTCTTACTCTGCGTCTGGTATGGATTTTTACCCCACGACTTTCTAGATAATTTGTAATCGGTTTATGGAGATATTCATGAGGAGATCCCTCTAACATTCTGAGAATAGAGGCTTCTGTTTTTGTAGCAAAAAACAGGAAAATGGTTAACATACAACGAGCAGAAATATTCTCCGTATCAATAAACCCTAGCGCATAAGCAATGGGGTTCCACATCCGTTTTAAACTACCATTATTACCCCCATGTTGACGAAACCAATCTGCAAAACTGATAGAATCAAGGTTGCGGATAGTTTTCATGGCCCCATCGAAGTTGAGCAACCCTGGAACTAAAGGACTGGTTCCCAACGCTAAAGAATTAGCCATTTTATCAATGGCTGAAAGTTGGGAGGTGGTAAAAAAGGCTTTTAACCCGTGAAGTGGCGCACCAACGGGGAAACGGAAGTCCAATTCCCCAATTTTACCCCCACGATTAATAAAAGTGTGAGTATGTTCCTTGAGGCGTAAATTATCGATCGCCCCTACTTTTTTCATCAGGGCAAAAAGATTATAATAGCAGCCAAAAAAGACGTGCAAACCCATTTCGATGTGATTTCCGTCCTTATCGACCCAACTTCCCACTTTTCCACCAACAAAAGGACGAGATTCAAAGATTTCCACTTCACAACCGGCATCCACTAAGTCGATGGCCGTGGCCATACCCGCTAAACCTGCACCAACGATCGCAACTCGCATTCTTTAGTTCCTTGTCTCATTTTCTTTACATATTTTAATAGAAAAGGAGCCGTTTTCATCTATAGCAGTTTTCATTTGCATAGATTATGAACTTTCTAGCCTTGAGGCAGAAGGCAAACCCCCCCTTATCCCCCCAAGGGGGGAAGGGCAGGAGGCAGGAGTTCAATTTTGGGTTGTTCCATTCAATTGAAAATAGCTGTAACAGGAGTTTTCATATCAATAGACTAACCAAAAAAATAAAAATTCCCCCCACACTCCCCACACCCTACACCCTACACCCCAAACTAGATATCTCTAGTTATTTCTGAGAACTGGTATAAGAAGGTTTTGTGGCGACAATGGTACGATGTCGATGATCGCTAGGAACTGTGATTTGATAATTAAACCCTAACCCTTTTAAGGCTTCTTCTACATTAAATGTATAGTAATCATCGCTATGGGGTTCGGTGCTTTTCATCAAGGTAAATAATACTGGTGGTAAGTTTTGGATCACTTTTGAACCAGGGTTATTATCAACGATACCCAGAACACCCCCAGGACGTAAAATACGCAAAACTTCCTTAAAAATAGCTGTTGCAGCATGACGGGGTAATTCATGGAGGATAAACTGAATGGTAATGACATCAAAAGAATTATCCGCAAAGTCCGTCTTTTCTGCTAAACTATGCACCCATTGACTGATCTCTTGTTGTTCATCGGTGACTTTGGCTACCGCTAACATATAGGGAGATAAATCAAGTCCTATGGTGTTGATAGGTGAATTATTTTGACGCTTACTGTAGTAACGATGAAGTTCTTTAGTAGAAATTCCCACAGAACAACCAATATCCAGAATATTCTTAACTTGAGGGGGACTATAGGGTTCTAAAACAGCATGAAAACTAGACCGTAACCGTTGTTGGGCTTCTTGCCAAGTTAAATCTTCATTTTTCCATACGCGAAGGCCAAGGGACTGAGTTGCAGGGATAGCCTCAAAAGCCGCTTTCCAGCAAAGGTTTCCTTGATCATAAGCATGAAAAGGAACCAGATAATAGTCAGGATAAACCACATCAGGGTTGGTTATTTGGGCAAATAGGCTTTTGGCTGGGGATTTTTCTAAGGTTTGACAGTTTTCTTCCCAAGAAATGCCGTTTTTTTCTGCTGTTTTGATAATGACTTGTCTAGCTTGATGCGTCATAAGGCGATAAATGGGCTTTGTTTGTATCATTAAATTGACAAAGCGTGAGAGAAGGTCATCACCTGTCCAGTCAGGTTTAACTTTATCTGCCATGATTTGAGAATGAGGGTTTATGGTTTGAAGATATTTCTAACTATATCACTATTGAGTAATATGTTGGATTTGATTCTTAAAATTCCCTAAAATCCGACGAATGGTAAAAAAAGTTACAGACAACTAGAAAAGGGATCAACCATAGTTAAAGATCAAAAAACAGCCAAAACTCCCCATGAAACCACAAATCATCGTCTGTGGGTTAGGACGAACCGGATACAAGATTTTTCGCTTACTGAGACGACAAGGGGCTGCTGTGATCGGTATTAGTGATCGCCTGATCTTAGGAGAAACGTCTGATACTGTCATCGTCGGGGAGTTAAGTTCCCCTTCCACCTTAGCTAAAGCCGGCATTCACCACGCCCATACTTTAGTTTTGGCCAGTAATGACGATGCAGTCAACCTGGGAACTCTCACCCAAGCGAGAATACTTAATCCCAAAATTCGCATTATTAATCGCTTATTTAACCATAGGTTAGGGGAACGACTAGATCAAACCCTTCCCCATCACCATACCATGAGTGTCGCTGCTTTAGCTGCGCCTATTTTCTCCTTTGCAGCTTTAGGCAATAAAGCCATTGGTCAACTACAATTATTTAACCAAATTTGGCCCATTGAAGACGTTGTTATCGATGAAAATCATCCTTGGTTGGGGTTAAATTTAGGGGAGTTGTGGGAATGTCCCTCACGTATGTTGATTTATTATTTACCAACTCACGGGGAATTAGACTTAGTTTCGGCGGTATTACAAGAAAAATCCTTACAATTAGGGGATCATCTCATTATTGGCACCCCGTTAACCAGTCGTTCTCAACGTCGCTTTTGGGGACAAAAATTTGTGAAGGCGATCGCTAATTTACGCCGTTATCGTCGTTATGTTAATCCGGTTATTGCTGTAACCCTGTGTTTGATGGGGATGATTTTCGCTGCTACTTTTACCTATGTTGCGGTTAACTATAATACGTCTTTGGTAGATGCGTTGTACTTCTCTGTTGGTATGATTACTGGTGCAGGGGGACAAGAACAAGTGGCGGAAAAAGCCCCGGCCAGCATTAAAGTGTTTACAGCCATTATGATGATAGTGGGTGCAGGGGTGATCGGGGTGTGTTATGCGCTACTCAATGATTTTATTTTAGGTACTCGTTTCAAACAATTTTGGGATGTGGCTAGAGTTCCCACCAAACACCATTATATCGTCTGTGGGTTGGGGGGTATTGGTATTCAAATTGTTCGCCAACTCCAGAAACAAGGGTATGAGGTGGTGGTGATCGAGTCGGATCAGAATAACCGTTTTTTGCATACGGCCCGATCTTTGCGGGTTCCTATTATCCTAGAAGATGCTCGTGTAGATGATACGTTAAAAACGGCTAATATTCAAAAGGCACAAGGGATTATTGTTGTTACTAGCAACGATCTAATCAACGTAGAGATCGGCCTAACGGCTAAGGCTATTGCCCCCGATATTAACATTATTCTGCGATCGCAAGATCCCCAGTTTGGTTACTCTGTGCAAGAGGTGTTTGAGTTTGAAACGGTGTTATGTCCAGCAGAGTTGGCTACCCCTGCTTTTGCTGCTGCTGCGTTGGGGGGGAAAATTTTGGGCAATGGGATGACGGAAGACTTATTATGGGTGGCGTTAGCTACGTTAATTACCCCAAAACATTCTTTTTGTGAGCAAACGGTGAAAGATGCAGCCATGAAAGGAGGGTTTGTACCCTTGTATTTGGAAAGAAACTCTTTCACTATTCATAGTTGGGAGTTACTAGATACTAAGTTACAATCTGGGGATGTTTTATATTTAACCATGCCAGCTAATAAATTAGAACAGTTATGGCGTACTCCGTTTAAGGAGACAGAAGGCAACCCACCCTACCCTCCCAGGAGGGGAAGGCAGGAGGCAGGAGGGAAGATTTTTAGTTAATCTCAGTTTGCAACAAGAAAAGGAAGGAGTCGTAAGCTAAAAATAACCAAACTATTGATTCAAGTCTCGTCCCCATCTTAATTGATGAATTAAATTAGCAACCAGTCCAGTCCATCCTTGATGACTAGACCCATGACCTTGACCAGTATCTCCATTAAAATATTCGTTGAATACAATCATCTGTTTTTCGTCTTCAGGAGTGGCAAAAAGTTCAGCAAGCTTCTGATTATTCCCTTCACGTTTAAAGATGTTAACGAGTCGGTTTGATAACTCTAAAGCTACTTTTTCAAGAGAAATTATGTTGCGAGATTTTAATGGATATAAAACCTCAAAGTTCTCACCTAAACACTCATTAAAGTATTCATGATACTTTCTCAAAGATTCAATGAGAAGGAAGTTCAGAGGGAACCAAACTGGACCACGCCAGTTGGAATTACCTGTATGAACTGGGGCTTTAGTTTCTCCAGGTTCATACTTCATTTCTATGGGAAATGTTCCGATATTTCCAGAATCCCAAACAATTTTAAGCATTCCATCTAACTGATAGGGGTTGTCTTCATGAATTTTCGATAAAGAACGAATGCCATAAGCACTTAAGAACTCTTCTTCATCCAGAAGTTTATCAAGAATTTCTTCCAATTTATGACGATTGACAATTGATAGAAATAGCTCTAATTTCTTATCAGAAAAGAGTTTTAATTTTTCTTGCTCATCTTCTTGGATATCAATTCCTTGTTCTTCTCCAAATAAATACTTAAATGAGGGATCATTTTTGAACTGGGTCAAAATAGAGTCTTCTTGCTGAAATCTCTCTTTCAAATACTGAGTCAAATAAGTTTTTTGGTTCTTGTTAAAAACTTCTACAGCAAACAAAGGAATAATGCCAAGAATTGAGCGATATTTGAGAGGGATTTCTAGCTGGAACTTTTCTAGGGAAATTTTCAACACTTCATAATAGAAGTTTTCATTTTCATCCCACAAACCAATTCGTTTATTATCAACAAACTCATTAATTTCATGGCTAATTAAGATGAATTTCGCAAGAATTTTTTCAGCCTGATCTTGATATTCTTCTTGTTCTTGATTATCTAATTTAGTAAGAATGCTTAACAGATTCAAACAGTACATTGCTAACCAACTAGCAGCATCCACTTGTTCAATAGTAATGGTTTTATTTTCTATTAATTGATTTCGGTCAATAATAGAAATATTATCTAACCCTAAAAAACCAGAACTAAACAAACATCTGTCTTCCGTTTCTCCTGATTGTCTGGGAATTCGATACTGCTTCCAACACCAGTTTAAATGGCTGTACAAGTTATCAAAGATATCTTTCAGGAATTGTTTATCACAAGAATCACCATAAACATCTTGTGCGATTTCATCAACTTTTAAGGCAGCCCAAGCTAGAATTGGGGGATTTCCTTCACCGAAATTAAATTCACAAGAAGGCATTTCTCCATCATGTTTCATGTAGCGAGATGTCGTAAATAGTTTGACTTGTTCTTTGGCAAACTCAGGATCAATTAAGGCTAAAGTAATAGCATGAAAAGCGGAATCCCAAACACAAAAATAAGGATATTCCCATTTATCAGGCATAACAATTATATCGTGACCACGCAAATGAGTCCAGGAATTATTCTTTTTTCTTACTTCTGAGTTTGATCTGTCTGGTTCGTTATTAGTATCTCCTTGAAGCCATTGTGCCACATTAAAATTATAGTATTGTTTATTCCAAAGAATTCCAGCAAACGCTTGTCTTTGAATTGCTCTTTCTTCTTCAGAAATATCAAAAGGTGTAATTGCTTGATAAAATGCGTCAGCTTCTTGTTTTCGATCCTCAAAAACTTTCTCAAAATCATCCCCAAACGGATCATCATTAGAGGATTTTTTGAAAGTATCATTAGTCAAACGCAATTTTATCACCTGGGACTGGGATGATTGACTACCTTCTAGACCATCTAAAAGTAACTGATAGTGTGCAGATGCTTTTGTCCCTTCATTATTGACATTGATAGCTGTGGCATTAGAATCAACAAGATAGTTATTAATTCCATCTTTTCCATTATTAATTTCATTTTCGGTAAATAAAGGGGTTGGTTTTTCTTGATAGTCTTTATAGTCAAGATATTTACAGTAGAGATAATAGTCTCCTAAGTCACTATGTTTAGCTTTAATGACTAGATAATTACCGTTATCTTCAGCAACAGATAAACCAAGATTTTCTTTGTTCTGTTCGCTATTTTTTCCCCAAGACCAAGTATTACGGAACCAAAGTGTCGGTAAAATATGTAAACTTTTTACTTGCTTCCCTTGATTCCAAACGGTAATTTTAATTAGGATGTCATTAGGTTTCTTTTTAGCATATTCTACCATCACATCAAAATATCCCCCATCAAAACAACCTGTATCAATTAACTCATATTCTGGTTGTCCTGAGTTTCTTTGCTCATTCTCGTCTATGAGCTCATCGTAAGGATAGTTATAAGGATACTTGTACAATGCTTTCATGTAAGAATGGGTGGGAGTATTATCTAAGTAAAAATAATATTCCTTGACATCTTCCATATGATTTCCTTGCTTATTTCCAAACATACCAGGGAGACCAAAAAATCTTTCCTTGATACATTTTTTTCTTTTGTCGTTATCTTCCCAATCTTTGTAGTTATCTTCCCCATTCCATAATGCTAGGGCAAAACATAACTGTTGACGGTCATCGGAAATACCGAAAATTCCATCTTCTCCCCAACGATAAGCACGATAAGAGGACTGGGTATAATCAAAAGCATCCCCACTCCAAGCTCTTCCTACTGTGCTATAGTCTTCTCTAACGGTTCCCCATTGGCGATCGCTTACGTAAGGTCCCCATTTTTTCCAAGGTATATTTTGTAGATGGGTTGCTTGTAAACGTTTATATTCTTCAGTTTGTTTGGGAGTTTCTATAATTGTAGACATGACTTTTCACCTCAAATTTAATTCATAAATAAGGTCAAAAAGAATTAATCCGTTTTATAGCATTTCCTGGACTCATGAGGTACACCTAGTATTTGACTTCTGAACTCCCGAACTTCTAACTCCTAAAACTAAAAGAGTTTGTACCTCACAAGTATGGGAACTGCTATACTTTGATTACTTGCTAATTAATGAAGACAACTTATAAGAGTTCGTAGGGACTCCTTTTTTTCTGAATACAAATAATGACTAGATACTTTTTGTGACCTGGTATCTATACTTAAATTGTATTTCTCTCAATTTTATTTGCCTTATTTTTTTTACATTAATTTACATATTATTAACCTAAAAATTAGATTTAAAACAAATGTTCTAACTCAGTGACTTCTGAGGCTATTTTCCATCCCTCCATACCGGCACACCAAATATAGGTTTGAGGGGTGACTCCTTGTGTTAATAATTGATCCTCAGAAAAGGGACCAGTTTGTTGATTATCCTTATACAAATACCATTTTTTGGGAGCAGGGGGTTGAGGGGGTTGGGGTGGTTGTTCTTGTTTTGTTTCTGGGGTAATACTAATGGTATCAGTGGCATAAAGTTGATAATCATCGATCAATCTTTTAATAATTTCTGCTTCTCGTTTATATTCGGGACTATCTTTACCACCTTGTTTTTCTAATTCTAAGGATCTGTGTTCTAAATAAGCGGTTAAGGTTTGATAGAGTTGTCGTTTTTGTTGAGGGGTGTCTGCTTGGTTTAATTGTTCGGTAATTTGTCGTTGGATTTCTTCGCGATCGGAACGACAAGCGCGAACTTCTAATATTTGGGATGCTTCTTCCCAACTTGAAGCAATGTCAACGTTTTCTAGCCCTATATTGGTTTTACGAGTATAACGAATAGTATTTTCTCTAGTTGCTTGATTTTCTGATAAATATAAAACATTCAATGCCCTTGCTTGAATCACTAATTGAAAAATTTTTGGATCTTCGGGGAAAACATCCCAAAAAGGAGGTTCTTTTTGGATGTGAACAGGAATAGGTAAATCTCTAGGTTCTCCTCGTAATTGGGCGCGTTTAGCTTCAATGCTGTCCCCTTTCCAGTCTTGATAGGATTGTCTTAATTCTTTCATCCCATCAATACAACGCAAGGAAAACCCTCCCGTTTCTTGTACAAATACAATACGATGGCGTTCTGAATCTCCTAAAGGTTTGATGGCACTTTCTTTAATATCAGGAAATTGTTGCAGTAAAGGAAGAAGTTTTTGTGACGCAGGATCGGCAGTGTTTCTACCTCCTAAAATGCCAACATTGACGTTAGTGGATGGAGTAAATCCTGCATCTTTTCCTGATAAAACTGCCCGATCCATCATAATTAATGGTTTAGATTTATGGTAAGCAATGCGAATATTATCGACAATTTCTGTTTCGTCATTGTACAGTTTAAAGAGGCGATCGCAAGCTGCCATCTCGGTATAAAGATAGGCATTGGTTGGAGTTTTATCTACTACGGTTTCTTTACTATTATTATAAATAATTTCTTCTAAGTCTTCTTGTTGTACATCAGGAATATATTGCACATCAAATAAGCGCATATATTCATCAGCTAGGCGGTTTTTCTTCCACAAAGGACTGGCTTGTTGTAAGATATTTTCTGAGAGGGTACTACAAATTTGATCCAGTCCCATTTCAAAGCGACTTTTACTTCCTTGAACATTCGATCCTAATTTTTCAATTAAGTCTTGATACAGTTCATTCATTTTATTGCGATCGTACAATTTAATGCCATTGATGGTTAAAACATCGGCACTTTCTGCTTGATAGTCTGCTTGTTTAGCAAATTCATCTCTTGTTTGTTTTAAACGCTGTTGAAAACGATTTAAACGTCTTTCTAAACTGTCTAAGTCTTCTTTTAAACGATCAATAACAACTAGGGAAGCAGCGCGGTTTTTTCGCTGGATAGTTGCCACTAAACTCCCTTGAAGATTCTCTAAAATGCTATCACAATAGACTTCCATTCTGTCTTGTTTCGTAATCCCATATTGAGATTTTATTTGACTCAATTCTTCTAATGCTTGTTCGTATTGTTTCTGTCTTTCTGTTTCTTTGGGTTCCCAAAGTTGTTCTTTTTGTTTACTAAATCTTTGTTTAGTGTAATCAAAAATTTGTCTGACTATTGTAATAAAGGTTTGGGCAAATTTTGTTCCTAAATTCCGATCTTCAATAATACGATATAATTCATCTTCTAAGGCTTTTCTTCCTTGAGTAATGGTGCGATCGCGGTTATCATAAATGCGTTGAAAATAGTCCCCGTGTAACCGTTCATCAGGGCTTAGTTCTCGAAAATGATCTTGTTTATAACTATTAACTTCTTCTCGAATAAATTGATCTAAGTCTTTAATTTTACCTTGTTCTTTGCCAAAAATATTAATTCCTTTAGCTGTACATTGTAAGTAGTTTTCTTGGTTAATGGTTTGCCGAAGTTGATTAACCCATTGAGACACTTCTTCGATGTAAGATTTATCCTGGGCTGCGCCTATGTCTGCTAATAATTCTACGTCGGTTAAACGCATTTTTTTCAAAATATCACTTTTAATCAATTCCATTGAATCTGCTGGCAGTTGTACTTGTTCATTTAACCACCAGTTAACTATGTCTTTTGCTAAGCGATAACATAAGGAATTGCGAATCTGAAAAATAGGAATCTCAATGGTAGATAAGCCAAAACTCATAAAGTTTTTGGGATAACCTCTACCGCCAGGATCAGCTTGCGCCCAAGCAGATTTAATATTATCTCGGATAGAACGCTTATGGGGAGAAAAATCTGAAGTCAAATCTAAGAAAATATTTTGCGCTATCATCTCCCTAATTTGATCTAGTTTAAAGTCACTTTCACCGTTTTTTGTTCCCACTAAATAAGTAAAATCAAACGGGGCGCGATTGCTGCGAACTTCATCTGCTAAATTCTTACTAAATTGACAATTATATTCTGTTCGATAGTCAGAAAAGTAACTGAGTTCCATCATGGCTGCATAACCATTAGCTAATACGCGATCGCCTACTTTTATGCCAGCAAAGGCTTGAGGCATAGGTACAATAGCAGTAACTAAAGGACTGCCTTCTCCTTCTAACCATCTACGAATACAATAGCCCATATCAATGAGCATTCCGCTACCGGTTCCCCCAGAAAGTGACCCGGTAACAAACACATTAATAGCGTTGGTACTAACTTTAATACCGTAGCGATCTAACATAAAATTTTCACGGCCTTTAACACGATTGACTGCCCCTGAAAATTTATCTCGAATATCATGATAATTACAAAATAAAGCAAATCTTCCACAAGCCCGAATTTGTCCGGCCCCTGCTTCTAAAGAAGTAATATTTCTCTCTAACTCTCTCGGAAACCAACGATCAATCCAGGGATATTGTTCCATATTAGAAACCATATCGGTGACTTGTTTACCGCTAACACTTGCCCAATGTTTTTCGTGATCTTTAAATTTACTTCCCCCCGCTTCAGGATTACTAATTTTATAATCTTTATCTGTATCAACCACTAAAAAACTGAGGATAGGAAACGCATCTAAACTGCCGTAGGTTTCTTCAACTAATCTACGTATTCTTGATAAGATTTCAGCCCCGGTTCCCCCAATACCCACTAAAACGGTGGGAACCATACTTTTTTCTTCTACTGCTGCCATGTTCGCCTCCTGATGGTTACTCTCTATTTTAGGTTAATTACAGGGAAGATATCTGAGTTTCATACATCAATTTTCATGGTTGTATTTCCTTCAACAGTAAGTTAATTTGACATTTTAATCTTGGTATTTCCTGTTCAACAATTTGCTAAATAATCTCTAAATCAAGTCTAAAATACTCGTGAACTAAAAGATTACGAAAATCTGCTATATCATTCCATTGAATATTATTATGACTATTTTTAAAGTTTTGAGATATTGTTCTAACAGCTTCACCAATGATTTGTAAATTATATAAAATCCATGTCTGTATTAATTCATCTTGCATAAACACTTCTTTTCCTTTTATAGCATACTTTTCAATCCTTATGATTGCTTCCTCAATATCCATTAATCTCTCCTGATCACTTCTCATAATTCAACACAGTCTTTTAATACTTCCTTTTTAATTCTATCTTTTAACCCATTGATTGTTACAATATCAACTTTTCGCCCTAAAATAGCTTCTAGATCACGAATTAACCTAACTGGAAACCAGGGAGAAATTTTAGACAAATCATAATCAACTAAAAAATCAATATCACTATTTTCTGTTTCCTCTCCCCTCGCTACTGAACCAAACACTCTAATATTAAAAGCTCCATGTTTAGCAGCTATGGATAATATATCTTCTCTTCTTTCTGTTAATAATTCTTGTAATAACATCAACCATTACCTCCTATTAATATTAACAAGGTGAAATTAAAGGCAAACCTCCAGCTATCATTAAAGCCACTGTAATGATTGTGCCAATAAAAGCTAAACCTAATGATATTTTTCCTGATGGTTCCATGGACATATTCAACATTCCTTGAAATATCCATCGATCCAGGGGTAAAACTAATACCCACAGAAAGGCAATAAAAGCACAACCTAACCAAAATCTGATCCATTTCCAGTTACTATTAAACTGCTTAAAAAAGTTGTTTAAAAATACCTCTTCTAAATAACTTCCTCCTGTATTCGATAAATTGATATTATCAATATAAATTCCCTTCGTTTGACGACTGGCTGATCTTAAATTGGGAACACTTTCTGTGCCAAAAACCAGAGAATTAATCTTAATGTTTTTCCCCGTTGCTTGGGTAACGGCTGATTGAGTAATGCTAACGCCTGCATCTGTTACCATTAATAATTCTCGACAGTGATTTTCTTGTTCTTCTAAAATTTCTGTGGCTTTATTAATAACAATATCTAAATCATCTTGTTGGGGTTCAGGGATTAATTGATAGGGTAAATTAGGATCATTTAATTGACGACTCAATTGGTCAACAATTACCTCTTGAGATGAGTCCATAGTAGCAGTTAATTTTGGGGCTTTTCCGCCTCCAATTCCCAAGATTTGCACCTTATTGGGATTGCTTAATTTTGCATTGGCTTCTAGATAAGCATTAACCGCTTGTACTTCTTGATCCATAATAGAATTAGGGGCGTTAAAAGGTTGAGGCTGGTAGGTACTACTACTAATATCAAGGGCAATAACCGCAGCAACAGAGGGTTTTCCTAAATTTAAAACACCAAATAATAAAGCTAACGCTAGAAAAATTCCTGCCAAAATTAACGGGATATAAAACAAGGGATATTCAATCACTTTACGGCGATATTTTAACACTAGGTTGCCTCCTTATTTTAATGAATCGAATTGATAATTTGATCCTTTTGGTCCTTCATTTCCTTTGACTGCTTTAACTAAAGGAACTTCATTAAATAAATTAAAATTGGTGGTACTATCAGACAGGGTAATGCCATTACTTAATGCTTGAAATACCATCGCGCGATCGGGGTTTTGACTAACAGTTTCTACTAAAGCTTTGGTGGCATCATAAGCGGTAGCTGTGCGCCAACTAACCCGTCCTTTCCAACTTTGCAACGCATCTTGAGCAAATTCATCCGTAGGGCTAAAACTCCAAGGAACGGCCAAGAAAATGCCCGCGATCGCATCACCTCCTTGAACTAAAATATCCGCATTATATAATTCATCTCCTCCCATTAACATTAACGGAGAACCATTATTTTCATTCGCTTTAGCAATTTCTACCGCTTGAGGCACTTTATTTTTACTCAAGGCTAAAATAGCTATAGTTGCCCCACTATTTTGCAAGTTACTAACAGCAGTGTTGGCATCAAAATTAGGGGAAGTAATATCAATTTGTTGGATTAAATTACCTTGAACTTCAGGCAAACTATTGATAATTTCTTGTTGTAATTGTTGACTATAACCACTATCAGGATTATAAAAAATAGCGATGTTTGGAGAGGTTTGCTGTTGGGCTGCATATTGGGTTAAAGTTTTCCCTACCGCCTGTAAATAATTAACCAATAATTCATCTTCTTTTTTATCGATGGGAATGGTTTTCAGGGTTGATCCTTGGAAACTACTGGTAAGGGGTGATAAAACCGCAACCCCTGCACTTTCATACTGTTGCAAAGCAGCTTGACTCCCTGGATCGATCCCGTAACCCACTATGCCTAAAATATCGGGGGTATTGATAATTTCTTGAGCAACATTAGGGGCTATATTTGGATCGCTGCTATCGATGATAGCCACTTCTAACAGTTGTCCTGAAGTGGAAGATTGATTATACTCTGCTTGATATTTGGCTACCCCTCGCAAAATTTCGGCCGCAGAGTCCGAACTACCGGTAGCAGGGACAGCTACAGCAATGGTAATGGGGTTTCCAGCTTGTTTAGCTTGGGCGTTGTGCAGATAAATACGGCTTTCAGGATCGTTAGGATCTGCTTGGACGGCTGTTTCATAAGCAGCAATGGCATCAGCCCAGTTTTCCTGGGTAAATGCGTCAGCCCCGGCTTGTTTATTGGGAGTTGAGGCTAAAAACAGTTTTTCTCCTCGACTGACAGACTCCCCATTGCTAGGGGTGACGGAGGGAGAGGTGGTTTGAGTAGGGGAAGGGGAAGGAGAAGGATCGAGGGTTTGATCTTGGGGTTTGAGTAAGAAAAAAGCAGCAATTCCACCCCCTAAAATAAGGACAATGATGGCAATAATAAGAGGAATTAGCCATGAAGGACTTTGGCTACCAGAACTCCCTGCTACAACGGTTTTACCTGGCTTTTTTTGACCTCCTTTGCCTGGTTCCATCGCTTCTTGAGGTAAACCGCAAATAATGCAGTCTGGGCCAGTATTGGTTTGGGGGGCGTGGGGAGATACCCCAGGATACTGTTTACCGTCTTTGGGGACTCCATCACAAGTCCATGAACTCATGGGTAGATTTCTCCTAATCACCATCGTTTAAGGTATGACCGATGGCTTAAGAAAGCCAGAGCTTTTAACTCATTTTTCGTCATAAATTTACTTTAAGATTTTTTGGCCTTAATTACCACCACCAAGGGGGGCATTTTGCCCCCCTTTTTTTGTGGTTACTTTTCCCTATATTTACGATAAGCTTCTATTAATTCTTGGAACAACAACTTAACCAACTTATCCCC
>JASJDW010000117.1 GCA_030064955.1 Crocosphaera sp. | reverse complement strand
TGGATTAGGTGATTCAGGTTTAGAAAAAAATACGTTAAAACAGATATTAACTAAAAAATTAATTATTCTATTAGGAACAAAAGACACAGATGAAAATGATAAACATCTCCGTCAAACTCCTCAAGCAAATGAACAAGGAACACATCGATTAGCAAGGGGACAGTTTTTTTATGAAACAGCTAAAAAAATTGCTATGGAAGAAAACATTGATTTTCAATGGCAATTAATCGAAATAGAAGGAGTAGATCACAGTAATTTAAAAATGTCCAAAGCTGCGATGAATTTAATGTTGACGAAGAATTCTAATTAAGATAATGTTGTCAATAATTTCTGAGAATTAAATAAACGAGTAACTGAATAATTTTGTAACATTTTTTTTGCCTCTCCCGCTTCTAATAACCGTCCATTTTCTAAATACCAAATGATGTCAACATTAGCTAAACGTTCAGGACGATGGGTAATTAATAAAATGGTTCCAGAATAATGATTAATAACCTGATCAACAATGGCAGAAGATTTCACATCTAAATTAGCATCAATTTCATCTAATAATAAAACCGCAGGATTGCCCAATATTGCCCTAGCTAAAGCGATCCGTTGTCGCTGTCCAGAAGATAAACCCTTACCCCCTTCTGAGATTTTCGTGTCTTCTCCTTGGGGTAACTCCGCCAATAATTCATGGATACCACACAGTTGCCACACTCGATTAATTTCTTCAGGAGACGCATCAGGACAACGATAGAGTAAATTGTGGTTAATACTGCCCCTGAGTAGGGGTAAATCTGGGCCAGCCATAGCGATCGCCTGACGAACAGAAGATAAACTGTAATTAGCCAAATTTTGTCCATCTAAACGAATAGTACCGCTATCTGGATCAAATAGACGAGCAGCCAACGCTAAAAGGGTCGATTTTCCAGCCCCATTGGGACCCACTAAAGCCACCACTTGGCCAGGTTTGGCCTCAACGGTTATATCAAATAATACATCAGCCACCCTCACCGACTCAAAGGCCAGATGTCCTTCTCTAACCCTTAAATCCTCTGCTTGGGGGTGTTCCGTAATTAAGCTAGGAATCTCCAGAAATTCCTCAATTTTATCGTAAGATACCCGAAAATTATGCCAATATTCTTGCACTCGTCCCAACTCTCGTAAACGAGGAACCAATAACCCCACAAGCGTCATGGCAGCAACCACCGTTCCTGGTGTGGTTCGACCGGCGGATACTTCCATTGCCCCCACAAATAAAGCCGTAGCAGAGGCTAAAGAAGCAGTGGCTTCCATCACCCCTTGTAACTGTCCGGCCACTTTAGCCCGTTCAACTCTAGCATCCTTAAGCTGAAGACTTTGACGGGCAATCCGCTTTTCTTCACGATGAGATTGACCAAAAACCTGTACAACCGCGATCGTTGCCACTTTTTCATTAATATTACCAGCCAATCGGCTAAGATAACGACGGGCTTCTTTTGCCTTCATTTGCAGTTGTTGACCATAGTTGAGGGAGATGGACAGTCCCACGGTTAAAACCCCAGTTACACTTAACCCTAAAGGCCAACTAATGACGGTTAACACCAACATCCCCCCTATAGTAATAGTACCGGTAACAGTCAACCGCGCTAACCCTAAGCTAACCCATTGTCGCAAAGCGTTTAAATCCCCAACAAAACGGAGGGAAACACCTCCTTGACTGTGGTTTTGTAGGGTTCTGGGGTTAAGACGAGTTAATTGACGATACAAGGTTAGGCGAATTTCGTCCGCATAGTCTTGGCCAAGGGACTCCGCATCGATACGTTCTGTTATTCGTAACCAAGCGATCGCCCCAATAGCGGCCAATAATGCAAGGGTAATGGGTAAAATAAATAGTCCGAAGCCATGAGATGGACTATCAACGATCAAACGATCAAAGATCACTTCTACGATCGCTGCGTTAGCTAGGGTGGCGGCAGTTTGGGCAAACCCATTAATAATCAATCTCATTAATAGCCATTTTCGATGGCCGTGAATAGCTGGAGGGGTCTTTGTTTTGTTCATCACTTCAGTTCACAATAAGAGAGTGTTTAAGAAGCAGTTTTGTAGGGTGGGCAAATTTAGAGATTTATCTGGACTACTCATAGAGTAGAAAAGTTTGCCCACCTTGCCGTCTGGAGGGGTCTTGTTTTGTTCATATGTCAGTTCAAAATCAGGCAATTGAGAGAATAATTAACACATTTGAAATGTCTTGCTATCCCCTACCGTTGTGGTAAACGGGTAATTGATTGTCTTTGGATGTGAAATTAGTTCTATGGCCGCTGCTTGCAGTTGCTGAGGTGTAAAAATGGGTAATCCTGTGGCTGTGACTGCTTCTTTCATGGCTAAAGGAGACATGGTAAGGGTTCCACTAATTCCCAATAAAGGTAATTGATATTGTTTTAACCATTGTTGTCCTGCGGTTGCCCCTAGCGCGCTATTAGCAGCAAAAAGAACCCCTTGGACTCCCTGACGAAACGTAGAAGAAGACACTAATGCTGCGGTTTCCTCTTGATACAAACCATCGGCAATTTCTAAAACGATGACATCCATTTCTTGGGCTGCTAGATGATGGGTTAAGGTGAGAAAAATTTGCTTTATCTTCTCAGAAGACAGTTTATAGGTAGAAGGAAACCCCATATCCGTAAAATCAAGGGCAACATTTGCCCCTGCATCCTTCATTAACCAAATATCGCCCCCTGCGCCGGTTCCTGTAATTTTTGCAGCCCCAACTTTTAGTCCTGATAGATGTAAACCTTTAATTAAATTAGCAACGGTGGTGGTTTTACCAGAATTCATTGAAGCACCGACAACTGCTATGGTGGGAGGAAGTTGAGCAATATAATTGGTTGCAGGGATGGTCCAATGTTTGAGATTCATCCGTTTTCCATCAGCATCCCCTAATAAACCCAAGGGTGTAATGCTGGTTGCCGAAGAAATTTTAGTATGTTTTGATAACATGGTTGAGGCTAAACCGCCGGCTGCCACTAAATGACAAGGGGATAAATCTTCGGGGATCATGGCTTCAAATTGATCGGGGGCATAACGGTTGCCATAACTGACAATAATTTCATCCCCAACAAATAATTGGGCTTTTCGTCCTGTGGCTAACTCAATACGAGTATGTTGACCAATTTTATCGATTTTTGCTAAAACCAAATCCCCAACTTGAGGTTTTACATTGCCTTTTAATATTGTGGCAATTTTACTCAAATCCACACGACGGGTACTGTAAGCAGCTTTGATGGAGTTAAGACGTTCAGAATTAAAAGGATAAAGATTCATACAGATAACCTCTAAACTTGTTATAAACGGTATCAAGTTTTTGCTTACCTAATAGCAAAACATTTCTTTATGACCTGCCAATGAAGTGTAAATGAACCATCATGAAAGATAGATGAGAAATTTCTCATGTTTTCTGGTTCTGAAAAGGCAAGAGATTTTAAGTTTGGAGTTGTTTGGTAAAATCAAGAGCATCATTACATAGGAATTGACCATGATGTTCCAAGATGATCGAGATTATCAAATTCTGTTCTTAAGTTGCTTTCTTGGGTTAGGGATTATTACCCGTGATTGGTCTTTGAAACCTGAGTTAATTATTATTATTATTCTTAGTTGTTTACTCACACAATTATTATTAACTGCTTGGATTTATTTTTTCAAACAGCAGGAAAAATTTAGTTTAAAATTGTTCATTATTAATCCTTTATTTATTGCTTCTTGGCGCAGTGCATTAATTACCGCTTTGGGTTTATGTTTATTATTACGAGCTAATAACCCTATAACAATGATCTTAGCAGGAAGTTTAGCGATCGCCAGTAAGTTCTTCTTTCGTGTGAATCAAAAACACTTTTTTAATCCTGCTAATTTTGGCATTATTGCAGCTTTAAGCTTAACTCAAGATGCTTGGGTATCCCCAGGTCAATGGGGTAATGATCTGTGGTTCTTGCTCCTATTTTTGGGGGCTGGTGCTATGATTTTAAAACGGGTTGGTCGTTGGGAAACTTCGGCAGTTTTCTTGGTATTTTATAGCCTCTTAGAAGCAGTTCGTAATCTTTGGTTAGGGTGGAGTTGGGACGTTTTAAGCCATCATTTAATGACGGGAAGTTTATTATTATTTGCTTTATTTATGTTAACCGATCCCCGTTCTATTCCTAATCATTATTTTAGCCGTCTTGTATGGGCGATCACTATTGCAATTATAACTTTTATGATTCAATATTCTCTCTATTTACCAACGGCTATTTTTTGGGCTTTATTTTTCCTCTCTCCTTTGACAATTATCCTTGATTATTGTTGGTATTCACCTCGATTTAATTGGAAAGTTGCATTTCAATAGTACAGCGATCGCTAAAATCTTGTCAACATATATCTTTTGTGTCCATACATGGACACAAAAGATATAAAGGCTTTTAGCCTTTATAGATAGGGTTTGCAGTTAAAAGTAGTATATATATATGGAGGGAAGTTCAGGTATGTGTAAAGATCGGACTATTAGGTTGATTTGCATCAGCCTACCCTTAGATACCCTTCAAAGCCGATTGAACTGTATTAATCAGAGATGCTAATTCTGAGGGAGTGATGAAGGCTGCCCCGCTTTCGCTTTTGCTTACATCCTTTTCAAGTGCCTTGTTCATGTGTTCAAGGTATGAACAAACAATGGATGCGGTGGCTTGGTTGACCATGACATCTATCTGATCCTGCTTAGGCATGGCAGATGTTTCGAGAGATGGGGTAGCAAAAGTAATTCCTTGCATTTGTTAATTCTCCTTTCAAAAGTAATTTCGGTTTTTCTCTTTTAGCTGTAATCACGACGACGAAATACTATGGCAACTGCTTATCTATCTAGCGGAAATTGACCAGAACATAGCAACTTCCTCAGCCCTACCTCTTGATCCAATGTCATCAGGTTATCCGCCTGTGTATTACTTGTCCCCTTCGTGTTATACCAAAATTCGCTGCCCCTTACAGTACTAACTAATTGATGATCTTGAGCCAGCACAATCTTATACTTTGCACGACGGCCATCAACTATACTGCTTTGATCGTAAGAGAGTTCATCGACTCTTGCTGTCTTTTTTCGATTTTGTAACTCTGTTCCTGGTATTTTTGGACAAATATATCCAAAACCATCAATCTTAGTCCATCTCATTGCTTATACCTCCTTATTACGTTACGTGAATCTTACTTACCTACATTCTACACTTCAAAATTTAAGTTTTATGTAAGCTTTGACTTGTCTCAGAAATCGCCCATTGATAGTTATCATATTTAGCACTAATTCTGAGGCTTTGGATTGCTTCTATAGGCATTTTCTGTAAGGTTTCTGGATCAACAATTACCTCGGTACTTGGACTTCCTCTAACCCTTTGAATCATGTTTTCAAGATCAATTTCCTCATAAGCAATAATATTTGCACAATTTAGACAGAGTTCCTCAAGCTCTCTTCTCTCGTTTTGAACTCGTTCTACTTCCTTGTGATCTGCAAAATCCATTATTTGAAGCCGACATTGAATATCCTCATGATTGAATAATTCATCTTTAAGTTTTTCAGCGATCGTATTTTCTATTTCAGAAATAGTTAAATCATTACCCGACATAAAAAACTTGCAACATAGACTAAACAAACCATGAGAAACTCTTTTCCAAAGCTTATTATCAAAGTCTGGAGTAAAAAGTCCTGTGACGACTTTGTTATCATCAAGAAGTAAGTGTATCACTGCTGCACGGGCTATTTCGTCACATTTGCCCTGGGTCTTATCAACATCCAGAACAAAACCATCAGGGTTGATCTCTTTAATGACAAACCTCAAATCGAGACTAATCTCTCGCAAAACCGCAGCTGGAACCTGGAAATTGCTCAATATATTATCATCTTCATCTGTGACTTGCTTTTTTTTGTATTTGTAGCTAAGTTGGCTTGAATACTCATTTACCAAGTCTTGAGCAGTAGATAAATCGTTAAGGATAGCACCAACAACTTTGCTAAGCTGCATATCATTCCCCTCAACTCTATAAATCAAAATGCTTGTGTTTTTCGATGTTTTCCATTTCTTTATTGATTTTTTGCAATATTTCCAAGGCAGGTCTAGACTGATTGCGATCCATACTTAAGGTCAATAAACAGCCTGGACATTGAAATGAAGCTTGGTACAGTAAACTCTGGACAGACATTTCAATGAAAAAACCACACCGTGGACAGGGAATACCTGGAGAGCGTTGTTGTGAAGGATTGATAGACATAATTTACCGATAATAGTGGGACAAAAATTCCTAAATTAAACGATGAAAATTTAAAGCAACTTATGAATTGCTAGGGGGAGAAGAATCACTACCCTGATTTGCTGGTGATTCTGAAGATTCATCTTCAGAATCTGGCTGAGGTACTTCTACTTCATTCACCGATGTAGCATTAGTAAATGTAGACATCCAATAAGCTAATCCACCTGGTAAATCTGCTTGCCTCATTTGCACTTTGATCTTCATATTGGCATCAAGAGTTGGGGCAATTTCGCCACTCTCGGAACTTCCAATAGCAGGGGACAATCGAGCCTTGAATCCTACGAACGGTTCTTGTGGAGGACTCTCTCCTTTAAGTCCACCGTCCCTGGCGATACGGGTGCTTAGGTCAATTTCAGAAAAAATCCGAATATTAAAATCAAACTCGGCTCGCTCAATTTGTAAAAGAGGTAGAGGAATCAATGATATCAAGGGCACTTGAACACGAAAAAGCTTTTCTTGTCGATCGCTAGGATCTATTTGTCGATACAAAAATGTCACCATCTTTAACTTTAATGAACCAGATAAGTTAGATCCGGATACTTGAGATAAAGCCGCATTTTCACCTTCCTCTGGTGGAACATTATCAACTTTTTCAAGCCCATATTCAGTTATGAATTGCACAAAACGCTGCGCGGTATAAAAGTCAGCTTCAAGAGTTGAAATCAGAGGTTGTGACAAAAGTTTTCCGAGAGAAATAATTTTGTCGTCATCTATAATTGTCATAATTTGTTACCTCCTAGTTTCTCATTGTTCATTTCAACAAAATTTTTGCCTAATTTTTTTAACAAAGCGTTATTTTATAACGCAAGAAAAATCATCTGAAAATCAAAATCAATTTAACTGGTCAGTTCTAGGTTTCTTGACAGGTAAAAACCGTAAGTTTTTGCGCAAATACTCCCGCTAGTTCCACCTCCACACTTTCTTAATACACTACCTAGTGTTAGTTTTGAATGATTCTATGTAAAACGTGTAACTATCACCATTATTTATTGCCAAAGTTGGCCTTCTCTTAGCTAATCTCTGACAATTAGTCTGTCCATTTGCATGGTCAACGGTAGCACCTACTAAATGTGTTATTTCATGGAGTATAGTACCAACTTGTGAACCCTTTCCGTAAAGGGGGATCTGGAAAAATTGATTGCATAAAAAGATTGTGACTCCGCTCCTTAAACCTCCGCCTACTGCCGCAGTTAGTACATAAGCATACTCGCCAGGACGACACAACCCACCAACACCATCGATTGTAATAGCTCTAGTACTTAACTGTGCTAGCATCTTTTGGATTATGCCATCAACTACCTGTATCCTAGCCGGACTGTATGTGCCAAACCATTTTGTATAGAGATCTCGTTCAAGCCGGTCATTATTAAGACATTGCCGTAAACCAAGCTTCGCTTTACCTAATAAAAGACTTGCTTCGATGAATGCCTTTTTTGCTTGGTTCAACTTACGCTCATCGTTACCAAAGTTTGTATAGTTTACATGTGCCATTTTTTCCTCTTTTCCTCATCTATAATTGTCATAATTTGTTAACTGCCAGTTTCTCACTGCTCATTTAAACAAAACTTTTGCTTAATTTTTCGCTTTATGTAAACTTTCACCCCTCTCAGTTATGGTCCATGTATAGCTATCCATTGTTACTCTCATGGTCAGAGATGAAAGGATTTCGATGGGCAATTCTCTCAGTAAGCTTGGAGCTATCATAATATCAGCATGAGGAACTATCCCTGGAAGTTTTTGAATAAGTTGTCTGACTTCCCTCTGTTGTATCTGCTCTACAGTGTTCTCAAATATCTCTTGGGATGTGTTTTGAACATAGCTAGGGACTTTGGCATTAGGATCATATTTCTTGGCTCTTTCCTGTGTGTCCTGGATGGTTTCTTGAATGTCTGGATGTTTTAACACTCCTTCTTGAAGTTTGTCTTGAACAATTGTTTTGACAGTGTCTATGTCAATGCTCTCACCTCCGCGCAAAAATATACTTTTACAGGTCTGAAATAACTTTTGAGTTATCATTTGCGTGACAGATTCCAAATATTCTTCCTTATCTAGATTTTCATGAATTTTGTTCCACTCGTCTGTTATCTCTCTTCTATCTTTGTCCCGCTCTGATTCTTGCTCTTCTATTCGGTCGGTAATTCCTACTCCTCGTGGTTCGGATGATATCAAATTTCCTATTGCTTCAATTGCATCTTCACGAAGAAAGTCTTGCATTTCCTTAATAGCTTCTTTAACTGATTCCTCTGCAAGATCTCGGCAATTACCCCATGTTATTTCCACATCAAGGCCTAAACCAGCATCGATCAAGTCTGTAAAACCAAATTTTAAATCAAAATCAATTTCTTTCAAAAGACTAGCAGGTGCGTCAAAATTATTGAGAATATTTTCCTGACTATTCCTGTACTGCTTATATTTTCGACTGATCTGACTTGCATATTCATTGGACAAGTCTTGAGCACTCACCAAGTCAACGAGAATTGCACTAACAATTTTTCTAAGTAGCATATCAAATACTCACTTTTAGGTTTGATTTAGCTTAGAGGAAGGTAATTTCACTCTTAATCGATCACAGGTAATGAGAAGAAGCAGCAATCTATTTAAGCTCCCAAGATATGGCACTCGCGGATAAATTGGGCGTCTTCTGCCAAGGAAAGATAAATTGCTGCTTATCAATAACCTAGTTAAGGAGAAGAAGGAGTAGAAGCAGCAGGAGCAGCAACAGTAAATTCAGGAATAATCAAAGTAGCCTTCTTGAAAGTAGACTTTGTGCCAGTGTTGTTAGATCCTGTAGATGGACTTTCAGATCCTGTAGATTCATCTACAGATTCAAACTTGAGTTTCACTCGCTGCACTGGTTGAGTACCAGCAGTCGCCGCTTGGGCGATGGTGAGGGTGAATTCTGCGCTACCATCCTCATCAGTTAAAACTGTTTCTGTTTCTTTGTCTTTGCCAAAAGTAATTTTAGGATTATCTGGTTTATCACCTTCAATACTAACCTTAATGCCTTTACCTTCAACACGCATAGCTTTTTCATCAAATAAAATGGCTGTAACCAGCAGGGTTTGTGGACCACTGGTAGGATCGTTAGCAACTAGCGTTGAAGGTACTACTTGTATATTGGCTTTGTTGGGAGTTGGCGTAATGCTATCGCCCAATATGTTAAGCACCTTTGCCAGACCAGCAGGCATATCCTCCTGACCAGCATGAATATGGACATCCATTGTGTACTCAACTGAGTATTTTGACTCTTGCGTTGCTTTGGAATCCTTTTTGCTGGAGTAACTCGCTTCAAAATGAGCTGTAGCAGAAACAGGCCCCCATCCAAACGTGACATCTGCGCTGCCCGCAGCTTTGGTTTCTTCTTCAGTTGTATTTTCTTGATAAGTTGATGAAGAAGCATTAATACTTGCTTTAAAGTTAATATCAACAGAGTCTACAGACAAGTATGGAATAGGTAGAATTGTGAGAAGCGGGACAATCAGTTTTGCTTCTCGTCCATCAGCGTAATAGACAAACTCCACTTGAATTGCCTTTCGATTATCCGCAGATCCTGTCATTCCAACATTCTGGATGAAGTCTATGGTTGTCTTTGCCGACTGGGCTTGGGCATCAACAGCGGCACCTAAAGGGCCTCCAATTAGTGCAGAGAAAGGAATACCTTGTAAGGCAGCAGTTGCTACCTTCGATGGCGTTGTATCAATTGCGGGCATGAGAGTTATCCTCAAGCTATTTTAGATATTTATGAAAAGGAAATAACAATACTTAATCTATTCACTTAGATATTGCAGCTATTAAAAAACAGATTTTTTATCAAACGACGACAAATGCTATAAGTTTAAAGCTTTTACACATTAAACTTTAAACTTTTGGGACTTTTGCCCAATAACAAAAAATCTCAATAGAGAATAGACTAATCTTGCGTTATATAACTATTAAACAACATTAATAATATCGATGTTGAAAAAAACATGAAACTTTATATAACCTGAGTTCGATAAAAGATAATCGCTTCTAATCTACTCCCTAAGCAGATCAGGGATTTAACCCTACACCCTAAACCCTAAACCCTACACCCAAGAGCGAAGCGACTTCACACCCCACACCCCAAACTAGATATCTCTAGTTATTTTTGAGAACAGGTATCAATTATTCATAGACCATTGAAAATCTTTAAAATCCTCTCTTATCCTTATGGCAGGTTTCAGTTATCGAAATCCTGGAACTTGATCCTTGGAAATATTTTAATAAACCTATGTCTGCTTATAGCAAAGTTAGAGGTTAAGTTAACTTTTGACAATAGCACCAAAATCTGCTAAAACTCGTCCATGATTACGGAGAACTCCTAATAAATTCAACCGATTTTGTCGTACTTGTGCATTTTCATCCATCACTAAAACACTATTTTCTCCATCAAAAAATTCACTCACTTTAGGAACAATATCTAGTAATCCTTCTGTTAATAATTGGTAATTGCTCTCAGATTGTGCTTGAGTTGTCTTTGCGACTAAAGCCATTAAACTATTATAAAAGTCCTGTTCAGAAGACTTTTCAAATAACTCCGTTTGCACTACTTTACTAGGATCTAATTCTGTATATTTTAAGTCACCTTTGGCTGCTAAACGGGTTGAACGGTTGACGGTTTCATAGATTTGATCTAATCTTCCATTATTGCGAATTGCTTGTAAAAATTCTGCCCGATCTTTGACATCTAATAAGTTTTGTAATGCCCTATCTGTATATTCGGTATCCGCTTCACCTAAAACGGCATTCACTAAGTCATAATCAATATTAAATTCGTCTTGTAATAGGGTTTGTATTCGTTGAATAAAGAAGGTTTCTAACGGTTCTAAGGGAGAGGTTTTATCTGCGTGATCCGCCATAAATGCTTCACAACCTTGTAATAATAATTGAGATAAATTAATAGGTAATTGGGCTTCCCAGGTAACAGCAATAATAGCATTAGCAGCCCGTCTTAAGGCAAAGGGATCACCCGATCCTGTGGGAATCATTCCTAAGCCAAAAATACTAATTAAAGTGTCTAAGCGATCGGCAATTCCCACCACTTGACCGGTTAAGGTTTGGGGCATGATATCATTAGCCCCACGGGGTAAATAATGCTCAAAAATTCCTTGGGCAACTTGTTCTGATTCTCCGCTAACTAAGGCATATTTTTGTCCCATTACCCCTTGTAATTCAGGGAATTCATAGACCATTTGGGTCACCAAATCAGCTTTACATAATAGGGCTGTACTTTCAATTTCTTCTTGTTCTTTTTCGGTAATTTCTAACTGTTCTGAAATTTGTTGTGCCATGTCCATGATACGATCAACTTTGTAGCGCATGGTTCCTAATTCTTTCTGGAAAGTGACGTTTTCTAGTTGAGGTAAATAACTATCTAAGGGTTCGTCACAATCAGAAGTATAGAAGAATTGGGCATCGGCTAATCTTGCCCTAATTACCCTTTCATTTCCTTGGGCAATAATTGCTTTTTTATTAGGATCACCGTTGGCAATGGTTATGAAATTAGGTAATAATTCATGTTCAGATTTTTTCACCGCAAAATATCGCTGGTGTTTGACCATGACTGTAATAATAACTTCAATAGGAAGGGTTAAAAATTCTGGATCAAACTTTCCTGCAATAGCCGTCGGATATTCCACTAAGTTGATCACTTCTGTTAGTAATTCTTCAGGAACATCGGCTTTTCCTTTTAATTCTGTGGCAATGGTTTCGATGTCTTTTTCGATAAGTTCCTGACGGTGTTTTAGGTCAACTTCTACATAAGCTGACCGTAACATTTCTACATAATTAGATGCGTGGGAAATACTAACGGAATCTGGGTGTAAAATTCGATGACCTCGGGATAGGCGATCGCTACTAATTCTACTATCTCCATTAACAATTTCAATGGGCAATACTTCCTCATCACACAATGCAACTAACCAACGAATAGGACGAGAAAATCTTAATTCTCCATTGCCCCAACGCATGAATCTTCTACCTTCTAAGCTATTAATCCAAGTAGGAACTAATTCTTTTAAAATTTCTTTTGTTTGTCTTCCTTTAATTTTTTTTTCGATAAAAATAAAGTCGCCTTTATCGGTGGGACGAATTTCTAAATCCTTAATATCGACTTCCTGTTTACGAGCAAACCCTTCTGCTGCTTTGGTGGGTTTTCCTTCTTTAAAGGCTGCTTTTGCTGGTGGACCTTTGATTACTTCATCTCGATCTTTTTGTTGTTCTGACAGTCCAGATATTAAGATGGCCAATCTTCTTGGTGTTCCATAAACGGCAAGGTCATCAGGGGTTAAAAAATTTTCTGCTAAACTATTAGGGATTATTTGTTTCCATTGAGCGATCGCTTCATCAATAAAATCTGCGGGTAATTCTTCTGTACCGACTTCCAATAAAAAGAACATATTGACTTCAGTTTGATAAGTTAAAATAGATTATGCTAAGACCTATTATTTTATCATATCATTATTGGGTTTTAGAATCTATAAATTTTTTATTTTTAAGATAATTTTTACTTTTTTATTCAGGTTTATAAGCAGAGGTGATTTGATAAATTCCCCCCATTGCTTTAGCCTTGATGTCTAGAAAACCTACTTTTTCCAACCATTGTATAACATTGCCTTGAGCATAAGTGGCTGAATAAGGTTCTCTAAATAATTGAGTTAACCATTTAAGATGTCTTAATCTACTTTGATTTGCATCTAAAATAATTAACTGTCCTTGGGGTTTCAGTAATCGCAAACTCTCTTGAATAACCTTTTGAGAAGTAGCTTGAGGCATTTCGTGAAACAGTAATGAAATTATGATTAAATCAAAGGAAAAATCGGGCATTTCCGTTGCTTCGGCGAGTCCTTGTTTCCAAAGAATTTCTTGTTTAGATTTTTGAGATTTTTTATCAGCTATCACTAACATATAGGGCGATAAATCCAACCCCATTACTAATGCTTCTGGAAACGTTTTTTTTAAGTCTATAGTGGTTGTACCTGTCCCACAACCTAAGTCTAGAATTTTTTCAGGTTTTAGGGTAATTGTTTTCAACAAACATTGACGCAACCACCTTTCACTGGGTAAAGTGGCGAAAGGGGTGATGGTATCGTAAGTTATAGCAGCAATAGGATTAAGATAACCCTTTTCTATCCCGTGATAGTTAACTGATGTATAATAGAAAGGATACACCATATCAATAGATTGAAAACGAGCAATTTCTTGTTTCCAGTTAATGGTTTGATACCATGTAATTTTTTCTTTTCCTATGACAATTTCTATCATTTTGGCAAAAATGTTTTGTGGAATCTTATCTAAGTTATTTAGCATATAATTGTTCAGGAAAATTGATCGAGTCAATTAACTCATCTATATCTTAAAGTATAATTGAGAAATTTGATATGCTAAGATCTCATTGTCACTAAATATAAGATTAATGAATATAAACACAGCAACAAAAATCATCAATCACTCTTATTTTCAAGGTTTAAAGACCTTAGTTAAAATTGTTTCTACTGGTTTAATTAGTGTAGCCATTCTATGGGAGTTAGGAAATATATATGCAACCCTTAATAATTGGCAAGTATCAAATAACTTAAACTGGATTTTTTGGATAGATAGAATCGCCCTTATTAGTCATGGCATAGAAGCCATAATTGCAGCCTACTATGCTAGATTACAACAGAAAAATCCTTTACAGTATAGCATCTACACTTTTTTTGTAGGAACAGTTGGTTTGCTAGAATTGAAAATAGGACAAGAGGAAACAAAATAAATGAGCATTTTAACCTTAAAATCAGTTCAAAAAGATTTTGGGATCAAAGAGATTTTAAAAGAGGCAACTTTTAGCTTAGAAGAAGGGGATAAAGTTGGTTTAATTGGTACTAATGGCTCAGGGAAATCTACCCTACTAAAAATTATAGCAGGATTAGAACCTATTGATGGAGGAGAATTTTGGGTTAATTCCGGAGCAAAAATTGTTTATTTACCTCAACAACCTGATTTAGATGAAAATTGTACGGTTTTAGAACAGGTTTTTGCTAATTGTGGGGAACAAATGGCACTAATTAGAGAGTATGAAGAAATCTCTCACAAATTAGCCCATAATTCTCAAGAAACTGATAATTTAATGTCTCGTTTATCAGCCGTTACTCAACAAATTGAAACCTTAGATGCTTGGGCATTAGAAACCAATGCTAAAATTGTTTTAAGTCAATTAGGTATCGAAAATTTCGATGCTAAAATCGGAGATTTATCAGGAGGATATCGCAAAAGAATTGCTTTAGCTTCTGGATTATTATCAGAACCGGATGCCTTATTAATGGATGAACCTACGAACCATTTAGATGCGATATCGGTAGAATGGTTACAAACTTATTTAAACCGTTATTCAGGGGCATTATTACTAATTACTCATGATCGTTATTTCTTAGATAAAGTAACCAATCGTATCATTGAAATTGATCGCGGTGATCTCTATCATTATTCAGGAAATTACTCTTATTTCTTGGAAAAAAAAGCAGAAGCAGAAGTATCAGACATTAGCAGTCAAAAGAAACATGCAGGGGTATTAAGACGAGAATTAGAATGGTTAAAACGGGGACCTAAAGCCAGAAGTACCAAGCAAAAAGCGCGGATTGATCGCATTCAAGAAATGCAAAATAAAGAGTTTAGACAAGCACAAGTGAAAGTAGAAATTAGTACGGCTAGTCGTCGTATTGGTAAAAAAGTTATTGAACTCGAAAATATCAATAAAGCTTACGAGAATAGGGTTTTGATTCAAGATTTTACCTATATTTTTAATCCTCAAGATAGAGTAGGAATAATTGGTAAAAATGGAGCAGGAAAATCCACATTAATGAATATTATTACAGGAAGAATTACCGCTGATTCAGGAACCGTAGATATTGGACCAACCATTCATTTTGGTTATTTTGATCAACATTCAGAAGATTTATTAATCAATGAAAATCAGCGCGTTATTGATTATTTAAAAGATGTAGCAGAATTAGTTAAAACGGCTGATGGAAGTGTTATTACTGCTTCTCAAATGTTAGAGAGGTTTCTATTTCCTCCTAACCAACAATATGCACCAATTCATAAACTATCTGGAGGAGAAAAACGACGATTATTTTTATTACAAGTATTAATGAGCGCGCCCAATGTCTTAATATTGGATGAACCTACCAATGACTTAGATGTACAAACCTTAGGGGTTTTAGAGGAATATTTAGAAGATTTTAATGGCTGCGTCATTGTTGTTTCTCACGATCGCTACTTTTTAGATCGCACAGTTGATACTATTTTTGCTCTAGAAGAAGGAGGAAATATAAAACAATATCCTGGGAATTATTCAGTTTATCTAGACTATAAAAAAGCAGCCGAAGAAAAAGAAAAAGAGTCACAAACTCAGGTAGCTTCTCAAAATAATAAACAGTCAAAAAAATCTAAAAATACTCAAACCAAACAATCCAATAAGCTCACATTTAAAGAAAAATATGAATATAAAGACTTAGAAGAAAAAATTCCTTTACTAGAGGCAGAAAAAGAACAACTAGAAGCAACTTTATACAATAATCCTCCTACAGATTTTAGTGAAATGCAAACCCTAACGGAACGATTATCCCAATTAGTTGAAGAAATTGACACCGCTACAGAAAGATGGTTAGAATTAGCGGAGAAAGAAAGTTAAAAATATTAATGTTATAATTAAAAGAAAACACTAAACTTGAGGACTATATGGCTGATCTAAGAAACTTAGTACAAAAAGCATTCTATCTTGGGGTTGGTATTGCTGACTATGCAAGAGAAAAAGCGGAAATAAACCTACAAGAACTAAAAATTCAAGCACAGAAAGTCGCCGATGAAATGGTTGCAAGAGGAGAAATTAACGTAGAAGAAGCTAAAAAATATGTCGATGACATGATTCAACAAGCGCAACAAGCTAACCCTAATGAGACAGAGAAAACTCAACAAAAAGAACCTCGTTTAATTGAAATTGTTTCTGAAGACGATCAAGAGAATACAGAGGAATCAAAGCAAGAAAATTTAGATGATTTAAAGCAAAAAGTAGAATCTTTACAAGAAGAATTAAATCGACTAAAGCATCAATAATTGCCTCATAGTAACTTAATACCGTTTGATATTCAATAATTTGAGGTGAATAAACATTATGGAAGACTGGCAAAAAGATTTAACGGAATGGATGGAAAATGTAGCAGTTGCGGTAGAGGGGTTTATCGTTGAAGTGGGGCAGTCTGTAGAAATGGCTGCTGAGGATTTGCAGAATGATTTAGCAAGGGAAATTGATCAGTTTATTGATGATGTTTTTACTCCAATTATTGATATTTCTATCGAAGAAGAATACCAAAGTTACTACTATTATCATCAATATAATGAAGATCCTGATTTCATACTTTCCCCAAAAATAGAACCCACTCATAACGTCCATCCTGCTTGTCGGGGTTGTATTCATTATCATGGACGACTATATGGTAGACATTTATTTGTGTGTGGAATGCACCCTTACGGTTCTAGTGGGGATTCTTGTCCTGATTGGGAAGGGAATTCAAGTGGACAAGTTCAAAAATAATACTAAATCCGCTTGAGACAGTAGAGAATCATATTCAGAAGCAGAGGAAGCGGAGGGAGAAAGAATATTACTCTTTGGTTAAATAACTGATCTAACTCCCTAACCGTTGTAACTTTTGTAAACGACGGCTTTCTTGTTCAATCAGTTGACGGGCAAACCGTTTATCTTGTTCTATTAATTCGTTGAGAATTGTTCCTTCAATAACTAAGAAACAAGCTTTAGAAGAGGTGATAATGACTGTTGCATTTGCTTGTAAATTACCCAAAATTTCCAATTCATTTAAGAAATTGACGGCTTCAATCTCATCAATAATTACCGTATTATCTTCTTGGATTTGTTGACATTCAACTTTTCCATCTAACAGTAAAAATAAGTCTTTATAACTATCTCCTTGTTCCCAAAGAATTTCCGACTGATGATACTCTTTGATAGGAACCTGATAAGATAATTCCATTAAACTTTCTGCTTTTAATCCTTTTAATAAATCACAACTAGATAGATATAAGAGTCGTTCCAAGGGAGTAATGAGTTTGGTTTCTTGTTCTTTCGTATTAGCAAGAATTTGTTGTGCAGTTTCTTTTAAAGAAGGATTCAACATTAAATATGAATCTAATAATTGACGCGCTTGTTGTTGTCCTCTTTGTTGATCCAGTTTATTTAATAGATAAAGGCTAACCGTTTTGGTTAAAGAATCCGGTTCTGATAGTAAGGTTTCTAAATAAGCGATCATTAATTCTTCAGAGACTTTTGGGGAAGTTGGTTCTACTAATTTTAACTGTTGTTGTATACGAGATAAATGAGTATCATTTAATCGTTCAGACCATTTTTGATCATTATTTTCTAAGAGACTGGGTAATACATTTGGGGTTAATGTTGCTAAAGCTAATGCTAAACGAGTTCCTTCAGTTCCTGAGTCCCATTGTTCCAAAATTTTCAGCACTCCCTTCGCAATTACTTTCTGTTTTTGTGCAACCGTATTGCGTAAAATTTCTAAACCTTTTCGTAAATGAGCTATGTTTAAAATCTCAGGTGGATATAATAAAGAGAGTTCAATATCATATAAATCTTGTAATTGTTGTAACAGAAGCTGACTACGACGTTCCAGTTGAGATTCTTCGTCTAAATTAGCAAGAATTTTGTTTTCTTCTTCTAAAGTAATACCATATTCCCGTGATAAAGACTCAACAGTTCCCCCTTCTTTATCGAGGACATCACCGATGGCTTTTTCTTTTTTAACTACCTTTAATAATTCCCTTCCTAACCCTTTTGCACCTCGTCTTCTTTTACTACCAACCATCCCCCGAATTCGTTGACGGAAACTTTGTAAACGCAATTGATTTTCACGGGAACGCTGTTGATTAGGATCTAATAAGTCGGGATCTTCTACCCCTAATTCAGTTAAAATGGTCAAGTGTTCTTGTTCACTAATGCCTAATTCTCCTCGCATTTGTTGTAGCACTTCTAAACTACTTGCTGAGTTAACATAGCCTTCTTCTAATGAATCTCTTAAAATTCCTTTATACGCTTCTAAACGTTTATCTCCCGTAAAACCAGGAAGAATCTTTGCTAAGACATAAACTTCATCTGCACTTAATAAGTCTAAAGAACGACCTTCTAAGAAGCGAGAAACATCAACTTGTAAGCGGGTTAACTGTTTTCTTAATCGGTTGGCTAAACTTTCCCTAGAATATCGTTCAGAACTTCTTGACCAAGTACGATATAACCATAATGTACTAGCTAATACTAATAAAATATTAAATAAATATTGAACTTGAATGGGAAATTTAGAAATATAAGATCGTCCTGCAAAAATAAAGAAAAAATTGAAAACCCAAAATGTTGTTAAAGTGAAAATTTGATGTTGTAATTGTTGTGATGTTAGTAAAGGATTACGTTGCAATTTATAACTATTATACAATTTTTCTAACTGTATTCCCAAAAAATAACTCAAAGACATAAAAACAGCAACGGTTAAAGGTGCAGCAATTAATCGAGGAATAGTAATCGCTCTATTAAAAATATAAAATCCTGGAGAAAATAATAGCTCTAACTGATTTTCTTGATGAGTCCAAGCCCCTGATAAAAGATAAGCCCAACTTCCAGAATAAAGATAATAATACAGGAAAAAACCGACTACTCAACCAGCATAACCATAGTATAATAATTTGTAATCAGGCTTTTTAATCGCATCCCAATAAGACCGTTCTGCATCAATATCAATACAGGGACTATTACAAGCAACACAAGCACTATTTTCCGTACCATCAGAATTTTCACGACGACACATTGACTGGGTAATTAAAGTTTTTTGTCCTTCGTGAGCAACACTATTTAAAAGTCCTCTGGGTTCCCCATAAAATTCTTGTACTGGGGCCATGGGACAAAAATATTGACACCAAGTTTTACCCGCATAAAGATAGCCCACGAGAATAGCAGAACCAATGGTAAACAGTAGGAAAAGTCCTAAAATAAGACGATGAGAATCATAAAATAAGAGTCGACCACAAACCCCAACGTATAATAAAGCTAATTGTAATTTTAAATGATTTTTACCTAACCAAGAATTGTTTTTTATTTTCACTAATTCGTAGTGAGTTTTTCCTGTTTTTTTATCAACCCGTTTTTTTTGTCGCTGTTTTCCTAAGAACCGAAAAATTTGGGACATAAACCCTAATGGACAAATTCTGCGCCAAAATTCGTGGCCGAAAATTAACAGCATAAAGACACCACTGGGAACAATTAAACCCCAAAAGAAAGAAGCCCCCAAACCATAAGGTTGTTCTTCTAAACAAACCCCTTGAACTTGAATACAACTATCGAGATTTAATTTAAAGGGACTCCAAGTGGTATCAGGAGAGGTTAACCAAGGAGAAATTGGGTCATAAAAGAGAGAAAAAATGAGAACTAGCCAACCACAAGCTAAGACCCATCTGACCCGGTGCATTACTTTTTCGGGAATATTAGCTAACATGGGATTTACAATAGATAAAGGGATGAATTACGAATCAGTAGCGTCTTCAGAAGACTCCTGTTTAGCTTTTTTCTTATCAACTAATTTTTTAAAGAGGGAACGGCCTTTTTTCGGGGGATAAGTGATACGATAATAACGTTCTTCTTCCTCAATGGTTTCTTCGACAAAGCCTTTTTCTAATAACGGTTCTAAGGTTTTAAAAGCTGTTTCCTCATCTTGACAAAGATGGATGGCAATATCGAGTAAACTCGCTTTATTTTGCCGACGAATCCAATTAACTAAATGATGTTGCGGCTTGGGTAATTTTTGCAACTCACGAAAGGATAAACCAGAGGAACGAGATGACTCGTCTTTTGAGAATTTCGTCATGATAATGTCCTCTAGAATTAACCTTGAATATGAGAAACAATGCGTTGCACTTCCTTAGTTAATGGATGGTCGGGATGTTGTAAACAGAATAGTCCTTGACTGCCTAAGCGTAACATCTCCGTAGATAAGGGTAAAATGCCCGCTACAGGCAGTTGATAGGTTTCATGAACTTTATCTTTCAAAATGCCAAAATCGATGTCTGGTAAGGCTTTGTTGACCACTAACAGCATTTTCGGAACCTCTAGTTCCCTAGCAACTTCGACAATTACTGCTGTCCCTAAGTAATCTTGTTGGTCGGGCCGTAAAATGATCACTAATGCGCTAGATAAGCCAATAGAAAGTAGGGTTTCTTCGTTTAACCCTGGGTGCGTATCTACAAACAGATAATCTAACTCAAAGGTATCTCCAACTTCATAAAATCCTTGTTGTAACAATTCGACATCGTATCCTTCGCTGAGAATCGTCGCGATATCTTCGCTTTTCATACTCGAAGGAATGAGAAAAATTTTACCATTGGGGTTAGCTGCGGCCGCGTTAGGATCATCTAAAACATAACTCACATCGTAAGCAATCTGTTCGGCTGAACAATCATCATCCCAAAGATAATCGTTGAGGGTTCTGTTGATTTTTGTTTCATCCAGGCGAAAAAGAATGTGAATCCCTGGAGATTGAATATCCGTATCAACAATACCCACACGCTTGCCTAACATGGCCATGGTGGTGGCCAGGTTGGCCGTCATGTTCGATTTTCCTGTTCCACCGCGATAGGAATGGATAGAAACAATTTGGGTCATAATAGGGTGTTTTAGTCAGATTCAATAAGTAATTAGGTGCAATTACAAAGCTGGGTTAGGGTGGATTTAGGACTGTTAGAGAGAGATTGTTGATGATGGGTAACTCACTATCCCCTTGTCAAAACTCATTTTTTTGGTTCAGAGGTACAATGATCACCTATTTGTCCTTTGTGGCATTTCTGCCACGATGTCCAATGTCACACTCCTCTGGTGATCACTCTCACAATGTTAGTCTTCCCAAAAATATTGTAGAGATGATCATATCCTAGTTTACTGGATTGCCAGTCAAAAAGTGAACTACCCCAAGTAATTGCACCAAGTCAGCTTTGATCATGAGGAAAGTTGAGAAGGGGTAAGCGATCGCCCCTAAAAATTTCTTCACTTTCTTCTCCCCAGACTAACCACTCTTGACTCATGGTTTTCACCATCACTAACCCGACTAATAAAGGCAAAGTTGCCATGCTCAGTCCAATGGTGGTTAAATGGGGGCAATTATTTTGATCATTCATAGCTTTAATTTTGTGTTAAGACTTAAGTTTCCCTGCTACTATATTAATCTGATGGGCTAAAACCAATAATCATCAAAAAGGATTTTTAGTTAGCTGAGCAACTCACTGGCCTATGAGTTGCTTTCTCAACCCTCGACTTCATGAACAAATATCGATAGATTTTGATTATTGATTATTAAAATTTATTATTAGTATTCACTTATGCCACCTCGTAAATCATCCCCCAATGTTTCTATGAATCGTCCAAGTAACGGCACCAGTTCCCAGAGAGGGGCTGATTTTGACATCCAACAAGAACTGGCCCGTCTTCAGGAGATCATTTATGAGAGTTTTCATATTCCTGTGTCAAGATGGACGATTATTGATGAAGATAAAGTATTAGAACAAATCGAGTTCACTGGCACGAAGATTCCCGAAGCCATTCAACAAGCGTTACGGGTTCTCGAACAAGAGCAAGAAATCCTTGCCAATGCTGAAGCTTATGCTCAACGAATCATTCAGCAAGCGCAACAGGAAGCCGCAGAGATTCTCGACGAATCTGGCATCATTCAACAGGCTCAACATGAGGCTAATCAAATTCGACAACAGGTACAAAGCGAATGTGAAGCCCTACAAGCTCAAACCATGGCCGAAATTGAGCAACAACGACAGGTAGCTAATGGGGAAATGCAGCAACTCTATCAAAAGAGTTTAGCCGAAGCCCAACAAATTCAAGAAGGGGCTGATGAATATGCAGATGCAGTTCTCACTCGCTTAGAACAAGAATTAGGGGAAATGTTAGGGGTGGTTCGCAATGGCCGCCAGCAATTACATAATCATTCGGCTCAACGTCAAACCAATGCACCAGGAAAACAAATTCCTGCAGGTAAGAAAAAACGCTCTTAACGTCTTCCTGAAAAGATTCAATCCGTAGAAACGGCTAGAAAAAAGGTGTGGACACAGTTAGAGACCTGCGATCGCTGGCTATCGACACCCAAAGCACAAAGATAAAATGATGGATTTTCTTCCCTAAGGTTCCAACATAGTAAGGATAGTTAAAAAATTCTCTTCAATGGTGGTCATCTTCAGAATTATGAGATACACTAAATCCTGTTCACACTTACTGACAGGCTAAGTCGATGGCACTTAATTTAAGTTTAGTTCAGAATATTAACCCAGGAAACGCTGATGGTTTGTCTACTGTCATGGCTCCAGGGTTCACGAATCTTTTTGGAGAACTCTATTTCTCGGCTAATAATGGAACAACTGGCTTTGAACTGTTCAAATATAATCCTAATGCTGGGGAAGGAGTAGACCCAGTTACCCTAGCTGCGGATATTAACGGAGGAGGCGATAGTGATCCTGCTGATTTAACAGGTTTAAACGGACTACTCTATTTCGCTGCTACTGATGATGGAACAACTGGCAGAGAACTGTACACATATGATCCTG
>JASJDW010000116.1 GCA_030064955.1 Crocosphaera sp. | reverse complement strand
TCCCCACCCTTCCCACACACTCTTTCACCCCGTCACCCCGTCACCCCATCACTCCCCACCCTTCCCACACACTCTTTCACCCTCTCACCCCCTTAAACCCCATTGTCCTATCACCCAAAGAACGATGATACAGACATTAATCCAATATTGCCAACGAATAAAACTGCCCCTGCGCCCGATCGCTTTAATCATGTTGGGAGTGGCCAGTTGGTTTTTAGTGGTCTCTTGTACCACCCTTGACGCTCAGCAGATGAAAGGGAAATTACCCCCTGATTTAGTTACTGATTATATTTACCGCATTATTAAGTCAGAACGAACGATTTACGGTAAATATGTGGTGCAACGACTTAAAGATGAAAATATTGTTAGAGCCTCTGAACATTGGCAACAGGATAAAGCTTTACCCTTGCCAGCACAAATGTTTCGCATGAGTTCAGAGTTGGCCTCAGAAAATAGCCCTTTTAGTTATGGTGCAATTTCTCCTTGGAGTCTCAATGATAATAATATTCCTAACACTGAATTTGAACAAAAAGCCATGGAGAACGTTTTAACCACTGGCTTACCTTATAAAGATTATCAAATTAAAGATGGTAAAAAATACTTTTCAGCCCTTTATCCTGATAAAGCGGTTTCTGCTGCTTGTATTGACTGCCATAACCAACATCCTACCCATAAACAACGTTATCCCGAAAAAGTGTTCAAGGTTGGGGATGTCATGGGAGGTATTTTAATTAATTTGCCTTTAGATCCCTAATATATCGTCTTCGATTATCCATTATTAATTATCCCTGAGCCGTTACCATGCAAACCCCTGTCAAACCAGTTCCTAATTCTTCTCATGCGAGAGTTTCTCCGTCCCTCTCCTCTGATCCATCTCCCCAGACCATACCGAATTCTAAACAACTATCACCCCCCATCTTACCCCTAATTGAGCCGTTTTATAACTTGCCCATCAGTCGCAAAACTCAAATGATTACTGCCTTAATTTTTCTAGCTTTGGGGGGATTAATTGGGTTAGGATCCACCTCATTGGTGGGTAGTTTGCGTTCTCATTTACTTTATCAAACCAAGTCCCAATTAGCTGTTACCGAACTTAATTATAATAGCGATTTAGAAAAAATGGCCTTAGGCTTCGCTTCTGAAGCGGAACACCCCACTATTATTGAAGCCACTAAAACCGTCAGTCAAGGACAATCTTTATCCCCTGAAATTCGCGCTCAATTACAATCTATTTTAAAAAATGAACAAAAAATCTACGATCTAGAATTTGCTACCTTAGTCGGTAAAGATTTACGAATTATTGCCAATGCCAATGGCCAACGTCAGGGAGAAACATTTGATCCCCAAGGGTTAGTAACTGAGGCTATCAAACAACAAAAACAGATTCGCAGTAGTGAATTGGTTAGTTGGGAAGAACTTCTCAAAGAACAAGCCCCCTTACCTCCAGGGTTAACCAGCCAAGATGCTTTGATGCGCTACACTGTAACTCCTGTTAAATTACCAGGAACACAAACGGTAATCGGTGCGTTGGTTTCTGGGGATATGGTCAACGGTAATTTAGCTATTGTCAAGAAAACCGTTGATACCTTTCAAGGGTTGGGTTATAGTGCAGTCTATCTTTACCATCCCGAAAATGAATCCTTTTCCCTAGCCACTACTTTTGAAAAAACCGAATTACGACAGGCTAATTTTAATACGCCTCTGCCTGATAAATCCATTTTAGAAGAAGCGGTACAGGCTCAAGGGAAAGCGGTGACCAAAAGAAGTTATCTGGATAATCATAGCTATACCCTAGCAGCCAAAGCCATTCCTAACTATAAAGGTCAGGAGATTGCCATTTTAGTTTACGGCGATCCAGAAGTGGGATTGAATGAAATTCTCAAACAAAGTTTAATGTTGCAACTGGGTCTATCTGTGGCAGTTTTGGGTGTGGTGGTGATGGTTGCAGCGGTTATTGCTTCAGCCATTACCCAACCGATTAAACGTTTAAAACAAGTGACTCAGGAGTTTGCCAAGGGAAACTACGATGCTCGAGTCCATCTCCCCTCTCACGATGAGATGGGACAGTTGGGGGACTGTTTCAATGAGATGGCCAATCATATTGCAGTCCATGAACAGGGGTTACAACAAAAAACTGAGATGTTTCGCTTTTTAGCCGAACTTTCTTCCCCCACAACCCTTGATACTTCAAGATTAGATAATTGGTTTTCTCAAGCTTTAGAAGGGGCTAGAAACCTGATTAACTTAGAGCGTCTCTTTATCTATCATCTGAGTGAGGATCATCGTGGTCAAGTCATCCATGAAGCCTTGCTTCCTGGTTATGTTTCTGTGTTAGATTGCGATGCTCATAGTGAAATTGTTCCCTCAAACTTATTAGAACAATTACAAAAAACCCCCTCCTCAGATAGTTGGACTTTAGAGCAACTAGAAACTATTATTGAAAATCCTCAATATCAAGAGCTTTTAGAGCGTTTTCAGGTCGAAGATCAGTTAATGATTCCCATCTTCAATCAAAACACCCTTTATGGCTTCTTAGTAGCTCATCGTTGTATTGATGCTCAGGGGTGGCCAGAAACGGAAATTAATTTCCTCAAACAATTTGTTACTCAACTCGAAGTAACCATTAATCGTATCATGATAGCCCGAATGGAATCTTTAGAATCAGGGTTAGCCCGTGAACTCAAAGAGATGACTTTACAAATTTCCGCGGAATTCAACGCTGATAATCTTTTTGATATCGTGGTTGAAAAGAGTCGTCACGGCTTAAAAACGGATCGGGTGGTTATCTATAGTTTTGATGAGGTTTGGGATGGAACAATTATTGCTGAATCCGTTAACCCGTCTTATCCTCAAGCCTTAGGACAAGAGATTCCCGATCCTTGTTTTGCTGAATCTTTTGTGGATCAATACCGTCAAGGACGGGTTAACGCCCTTTCTAATATTTATACGGCAAAACTAAATCCTTGTTATCGCAAACAACTGGAAAGTTTAGAGGTTCAAGCTAACTTAGTTGTCCCCATTGTTGTTGCGGGAGAGTTATTAGGATTATTAATTGCCCATCATTGCCAGAGTCCTCGTCATTGGCAACAGTGCGAAATTGACTTTTTAACCCAAGTCGCCTTACAAACTGGGGTAGCCTTAGAACGCTCCAATCTTTTAGATAAGCAAACCTTGGCCTCTCAACAGCAACGGATCGCCAAAGAGCAACTGCAACAGAGAGCATTAGAACTGCTAACGGAAGTTCAACCCATTAGTCAAGGAGATCTTACCGTTCGCGCTAGAGTCACTCAAGACGAAATTGGCACCATTGCTGATTCTTATAATGCTATGGTTGAAAGCTTACGCTCTTTGGTAACTCAAGTGAAAACCGTAGCGCAACAGTTTTCTGAGACAACGGAAAATAATGAACATTTAATTGAAGCCTTGGCCAATGAAGCTCTGAAACAAGTTGAACAAATTACAGTAGCCGGCGATCGCCTCACGGCTATGAATCATTCGATTCATCTGGTAGCCGAAAATGCCCAAACAACCTTAATGGCCTTTCAAGAAGCGTCTGAAACGGTTATGACGGGAGAAAACGCCATGAATGAAACCGTCAAAGGAATGATGGCGATTCAAGATACGGTATCAGAAACGGCTAAAAAGATCCAGCATTTAGGGGAATCTTCTGAAAAGATTTCTAAGGTGGTCAGTTTGATCGGTCGTTTTGCTGCACAAACCCACTTACTGGCACTCAAAGCCTCCATTGAAGCAGCCCGTGCTGGAGAAGGGGGAAGGGGTTTTGCCGTCATTGCTGATGAAGTACGAAGCCTAGCCACCAGTTCGGCTGAAGCCACCGCAGAAATTGAAACCCTGGTTAACAGTATTCAAACGGAAACCAAAGAAGTGACCCAAACCATGAAAACGGGAACAGAACAAGTTTTGCGGGGAACGGAATTAGTTGAACAAACCCGCCATAGTCTTCATGGGATAAGCGTAGCCTCTCAACAGATTAATGAGTTGGTCAGAGCTATTTCTGAAGCAGCTAAAGAACAATCTTTGACCTCTGAAGCGATGAATACAGTAATGAACGATGTTTCTGCTATTGCTGAAAATACCTCCGTTTCTGCGACCCATCTGACTGACTCTTTCCAAGAAGTGCTTACCCTTGCACAACAGTTACAAACTAATGTTGAACAGTTCAAAGTTAATTAGGGTGAGGGGGTGAAAGGGAGGGAAGAGGGGGGTGTGTGGGAAGGGTGGGGTGTGTGGGGAGTGTGGGGAGTGTGGGGAGTGATGGGGTGACGGGGTGAAAGAGTGTGTGGGAAGGGTGGGGAGTGTGAGGAGACTAGAAAGAATATCAGTATTTTCCTCCCCCTGCTCCCCCTGCTCCCTCCGCTCCCTCTGCTCCCCCATCTCCCCCATCTCCCTTGTCTCCAAAAACTCCCAGTCCCCCAGTCTCCCCCATCTCCCTTGTTTCCCCCATCTCCCCAGTCTCCGAGTCCCCCAACCTCCCAGTCTCTCTCAAAAACCATGATGAACCCCGACATCCGCGATCAAGCCTATCAATTTTTTATTGAAGAAGTCCCTGAACTTCTGCAAATCATTGAAACTGGCCTACTCACCCTCAAAGAAAAGCGTGATAAATCAACTGTTCACGAAATTATGCGGGCTGCTCACTCCATTAAAGGTGGGGCTGCTAGTGTGGAACTCAATACCATTAAAATTATTTCCCATCGCTTAGAGGACATTTTTAAAGCTCTCTACGATGAAACGGTGATCATTGATGATAGTTTAGAAAGCTTGTTATTAGAGGCTTATGATCACTTACGGGATCCCCTAGAAGAGCAAATTGATACAGGAAGTTTTGATGAAGAAAAAGCCATTGAAACAGCTATCCCTTTATTTGAGGCCATTGAAGCCGTTTTAGGGGATAGTATGGCTCAAGGGGAACAATATATCCCGTCTTCTGCTGATTTAGGCATTGATATTGTTTCTTCCCTATTTGAAGTGGATGTGACTCAAGGGTTGGAAGTCATTGAACGGGCGATCGCTTCTGAAGACAAGGAACAAATTACTCAAGTTTTGCGCGATCAAGGGGAAGTGTTTAATGGATTTGCTGAACTCCTTGCTCTACCAGGGTTTGGGGAAATTGTTCAAACAACCATACAAGCTCTTGAACAGTCTCCTGCGGAAGCTTTAACCATTGCTCAAGTAGCTTTACGGGATTTTAAACAAAGTCAGCATTTAGTCTTGGTGGAAGGCGATCGCACGTCAGGAGGCCAGCCGTCTCCAGAGTTATTAAGTCTAGCCACGGGAACTCCCTTAGAAACAACCTCATCGTCTTCAGAACCTTCGGGTGAAGAAAATTCGGTTCTCTCTCAAGATATAGAAGAAAAGGAAGCACTACCCTTAGTCTTCTCTGATGACTCTTCAGAGGATAGTGCTGCTAAGACTATCGATTTTAGCAATGCACCCCCATTAGATGATATTTTTGGCTCAACAGAAGAACCAAACTGGAACGAAGTACCTGCTTTGGATGATGTTTTTGGAGAACCGTTGAGTGATCAAGATGAGTCAGTCCAAGATGTTCCTTTTGCAGCTTCTTTAGATGACTTGTTTGGTGAAGTAGAAACTCCAACAGAAGAACCCTCATCGTTAGACATTGATGAAGAGAAAATTCAAGAAAATTTGGACAGTTTTGTCGAGTCTGTAGAAAATATTTTTGACACCTTACCAACTGTTGAAGAAGAGACGAATGTATCCGTTGCGAAAAACTCCTTATCTTCTGAAACCGTTAAACAATCTTTCCGTGAGACTCGTGCAACCCGTTCGACTCGTTCCTCTAACAGTCGCCCAGGAACTAGGAGTTCTGGTCAAACAGAGGGGTCAGAGAAGCAAAAAGCTGCTGCTTCACTCTCAGTGCGGGTTGATTTTAATCGATTGGAAAAAATGAATAATTTAGTAGGGGAATTAGTCATTAATCGCAATAGTTTATCCCTACAAAATGAACAATTACAAAATAAAGTAAAAGACTTACTCAATCGGTTTTCTTACTTTCAAAACATTACCGCTACCCTAAAACAATTATCGGATCAAATGGTGGTTGCTCCTGAACGCTACACTGGAACAAAACTGTCTGAAAATATTCTTACAGGGGATAATTCTTCTTGGCAAAACCGAGACAATCTTTTTGCTCGTTCTTCCCCATCTCTTGCTTCGGAGGTAGCTGATTTTGATTCTTTGGAAATGGATTCCTATGGCACCGTTTATTCTATAGTACAGAGTTTACTAGAAGAAATGATGCAATTAGAGGAATCTGTAGATGATATTGTTCTATTTGCTCGCTCTTCTAATCAAACGTTAGAGCAACAAAGACAAATGCTCACAAATCTTCGGGACGAATTAATGTGGGCAAGGATGTTACCCTTAGGAGAAGTCTTAAACCGTTTTCCTAGAGTCTTACGGGACTTATCGAATAAGTATCATAAACCAGTCAAATTAAAGCTAACCGGCACCTCAGTTTTAGTGGATAAAGCAGCCTTAGAAAAATTATATGATCCCCTACAACATCTCCTAAGAAACGGCTTCGATCACGGCATTGAACCACCAGAAATTCGTCGCAAATTAGGCAAACCAGAACAAGGACAAATAGAAATTCTAGCTTATCACCAAGGCAACCAAACCATCATTGAAATGCACGATGACGGTGCTGGCTTAAATTTGGAGAAAATTGCCAAAAAAGCGGTTGAAGCAGGGTTAGTAACCCCAGAACAGGTGGCTGTGATGACAAAAGAAGCCTTAGAGCATCTTATCTTTGAGCCTGGTTTTTCTACGGCTGCTCAAGTCAGTGAACTGTCAGGCCGTGGCGTTGGGTTAGATGTAGTTAGAGAACAATTAAGTGCTTTAAAAGGCACGGTTTCTGTGAGTTCTATTTCTGGCAAAGGAACGACCTTTATCCTCCGTTTACCCCTAACCCTAACCATTGCTAAATTGTTAGTCTGTTTGGTTCAACAGGATAACCATCAGCAAACCACAACTATTGCCCTACCCTCTGATAGCATCGAAGAAATTATCATGCCAGAACCAAAACAGATTAAAACCTCAGGAGAACAAAGGTTTTTAACGTGGCAAAAACAGATTATTCCCATTTATCCAGTACAGCATCTTCTTGACTATCGAAGTCCTTTTCCTGAAGGGTTTGCCTCTCAGTTCCTTCAAGGAATTCCTACTCCGACTCATTGGGGTTCTCCGTTACTAATTTTACGGCGAAGTGGGGGTTTATATGCCCTAGAAGTCAGCCGTTTGGTCACAGAACAAGAATTAGTGATTAAACCGTTTGGTAAGGCTATAGCAGCCCCCCCTTACACTTATGGTTGTACCATTTTAGGGGATGGCACGTTAATTCCTGTGGTCAATGGTATCACTTTACTCGAAGAATGTATTGATTCCTATGAATCCTCAGGACAAGCAGCCGGTGTTACCGTAGAAGATTCCAGGGATAATGCTTCGACTCCCATGACTATAGCCCAAAATCCCACTATTTTAGTAGTAGATGACTCGGCAGCCGTACGGCGAACCCTAGCTTTAACCTTACAAAAATCAGGATATCGAGTCATACAAGCTAAAGATGGTCGAGAGGCCTTAGAAAAACTCCAACAAACCACAGGGATAAAACTGGTGATTTGTGATGTAGAAATGCCCAATATGAATGGATTTGAATTTTTAGGCCAACGTCGTCGTGATTCTGAATTAATGAAGATTCCTGTGGCCATGTTAACCTCTCGTAGCAGTGAAAAACATCGTCAGTTAGCCACCCATTTAGGGGCAAATGCTTACTTTACGAAACCCTATATTGAACAACAATTTCTTGAAACGATTAAAAATATGATTAGCAATTAATGACCGATGAAGTAACTGATATAGCACTACGTGCTAGGGAATGGGGAATGGGCAATAGGTAATAGTCCACTCTACAAAGGTTTCAGCTTGTAGAAATGTCCTAACAGTAATGCGTAGTGCTATAAGTGATCACCTACATTATCTATTATTAAAAAACCGATGAATACTAAGACAACTTCCTATTACACCAACGTCGTCGACTCCTATACAGGGCAAGCAGACACCAGTCATCGTAAATTATTGCTTTTCCAAACAGGCACTCTTCATTTAGCTTTACCGGTAGAATCAGTAAAAAAGATTACACATTACACTCCGCTGCAAGGGAGTGGTACAACTGCGGTGGGACTCATTCACGTAGAAGAAATGGAAATTACCGCTATTGATCTTCATAAACGTCTATTTAAAGTTTCACAACCTTCTATAGAGGGACGACAATTCCTGATTTTAGCTAAGAATAGTATTGATGAATTGTTGGGCATTTTAGTGTCTGAAACCCCTTCTTTACTGGAGTTACCCCTAAATCAGATTCGTACCTTACCTGAGTCCTATCGTCGTGGGGATACCTTAGAAATAGCAAGCCATGTAACGAGAGTGCAACAAAATGATCGATTACTCACTGTATTTATCTTAGATGTGGATCGCTTAGTTCCATCAATGGCGATGGGAGACTTTGTCTTTTAACCAATAAAGACGAATTTGATCTATCCTAAAATCTAAAGAATCTGTGTGTGGTGTGAGGAAAACGATGGTAAAGCGTCAAAAGGGACTTAAGCAACCCCGAAAAACCCCATTAAACTTATCCTTGTTGGCTTCAATTTTTTACAGTTGTTCTCAAGGAATCGTGGGTTGGAGCTTAATTGAAGGGTTATGGACAGCTCCGAGTATGGCTCAAGAAGTTAACGAACAAACTCTTGAGATTCCTCCGTCTCCCCCAACTCCTTTCTCCGAAGGGGACATTCCCCCAGGAAATAATCAACCGCCTTTGTTTGATGTGAGAACCTCAGAACAGTTTAATCTCTATCGTTTAGCTATTGGAGATGCTGTTACGGTTACGGTTCTTGATTTTGCTGAATTTAATTTTGCAGGGGCGATCGATCCTGAAGGTCAAATTCGTGTTCCCTTTTTAGGAGAAATTTCGATTGTTGGACTGACTCTCGATGAAGTAGAGACAAAGGTAGCTTATGAATTGGGACAGCGTTATTTACAAGAACCCCCAGAGGTGATTGCTGTCTTGGCCGCTCCGCGTCCAGTCCAATTGACTATTTTAGGGGAGGTAAGTCGCCCTGGTTATTACTTTTTTGAGTCAGGAATTACTCTCAATAATGTGATCACAGGGGTAGGAGGCAGTACCCCTGAAGCTGACTTACGATCCGTTATCGTGCGTCGTCCCTTGGTGGATGGAACGGTACTCGAAGAACGAGTTGATTTATATACCCCGTTAATCGAAGGAACTCGCTTGCCGGAATTCCGTTTACAGGGGGGAGATACAATCATTGTCTCTAAACTGGATGTAGGACAAAAAGATTATGATCGAACCTTAATTTCTAAGACTAATTTAGCACAACCGACCATTATCGTCCGCGTCTTAGTACCAACCAACCCCATTGGTTTAGCGGTTCGTAACTTGACACTTCCTAATGGTAGTACGTTTATAGACGCAGTGGCTGCTTTACCCCCTAATCTTCCCTTAATCACCAAAGAAGAAGTCACCTTACTGAGATTTGATCCTGAACAGGGTAAAGTGGTAACTCAGGGATTAAATCCTATTCAAACGGTAGAAAACCTGGACGTGACTCAATATGTTACCCTACAAAATGAAGATGTTATTGTTGTGAGTCGCACCCTCTTGGGTAAAGTATTGGCAGCTTTCCGCGTGATTACTCAACCTATTAGAGATCTATTAGGTTTTAGTAACTTTATCATTGGGCTACCTAATAGAAACTTTGGTGGTGGTGGTGGTGGTAACAATAATAACTTTAGATTTTAGATAATCAGAAATCGATGGAAACAACCGAACTGAAACGGGAAATTGAATTAGTTGGTTCGCGCCTGGGGCAAACCCAGGACTACCTTTGACTTGCCAGCCCTCAAAGCAGCGATTAAAAACCTAGAAAATACCGCAGCACAACCGCAGTTTTGGGATGACCCCGAAACGGCGCAAACGACTCTGCAAGAATTAAATGATCTCAAATCCCGGTTAGAACAATATCAACAATGGTGTCATCAATTGGATGATACCAAAGCGATCGCTGAATTATTGGAGTTGGAAGACGATACCACTCTACGTCAAGAGGCTCAAGCTAATATTATTGAACTTAACCATAATCTTGATCGCTGGGAATTACAGCAGTTATTATCAGGGATTTATGATACCAAAGGGGCTGTTTTAACCATTAATGCTGGTGCTGGGGGTACAGATGCTCAAGACTGGGCGCAAATGCTACTGAGAATGTACACCCGTTGGGGGGAACAACAGGGCTATAAAGTCCATTTAGCAGAATTATCTGAAGGGGATGAAGCGGGTATTAAATCAGCAACCCTAGAAATAGAAGGCCGTTATGCGTTTGGTTACTTAAAAGGGGAAAAAGGAACCCATCGACTGGTGAGAATTTCCCCCTTTAATGCCAATGGGAAACGTCAAACCAGTTTCGCTGGTGTCGAAATAATGCCGGCGTTAGAAGAGGATGATCTTAAGGTTGACATTCCCGATAAAGATTTAGACATTAGCACCTCTCGTTCTGGGGGTAAGGGGGGACAAAATGTTAATAAGGTGGAAACAGCAGTGCGTATTGTCCATCTTCCCACAGGTATTGCGGTTCGTTGTACCCAGGAACGTTCCCAACTGCAAAATAAAGAAAAAGCCTTGGCATTATTAAAGGCTAAATTATTAATTGTTGCCCAAGAACAACGGGCCCAAGAAATTGCAGAAATTCGAGGGGATATGGTGGAAGCAGCTTGGGGGAATCAAATTCGTAATTATGTGTTTCATCCTTATCAAATGGTAAAAGATTTACGAACTAATGTAGAAACTACTGATATTAATGGGGTGATGGATGGAAATTTAGACGGGTTTATCGAAGCTTATTTGCGTTATGATACTGCTTCGAGTTGACTTTTTCCTTAATTCTTGGGGTGGTGAAGTACATCCCAGTTGTAAATAGCTCCAAAATGGATTGGAATTTATGGCTCTTGCTTACATCGAACTCAGGTTATTAGGAGATACAAATAAAGTAATCTGGAAAAAGCTTACTAAAAAAGATTTATTAGATTATTGGTAGAAAAGATGGGAAATCCTAGGACCAATTAAATACTAATTCAGAGCTATTTTAAGTAGTTTCAATCCACTTAAAACATAGTTTAGCATAAAGGATTAGCTGGTTCTTCGGGATCAGGATATTTCAAGGAATTAGGATAAGGCGATTCTAAATTCGTTTCCCTTAATTCATCTACTTTTAAGAGGATTAAATATTCGTAAAAAGCTTGTAAGGTACACCAAGCAAACCCTGCTTTGCCGTCTAAAATTCCTCCTAATATAAAATACATATAAAACCAACGAACAACGGGACGCAAGGGCATTCTTAACGATAAATCTTTTAGGGCCCGTCTGCGTTCAACTTCTGTAGAACCGAAAAACAATTTTTTCCAATTAACACCCCCTTGTTCTAGTTGATAAAGAGTTTCTTTCGCTTCATCAGTAGAATAACGATTATGTTTTTCGATCCAACGGGTTAATCCTTTGCCACAGGTATAGTGAGGATAGGTTTCTTGGAGAAAACCCACCGGTCCGTGACAAATTTCCCGTTCCGTGTGACCATAATCTCCAAACCACACTTGGCCTTTTTCAAACAAACGCATTTGATAGCGGGGATATTGGGTACTGCGACGAATCCATTGACCCATAAAAATGACCCGTTCTGCCACATAATAACCGATCGCTTCCTTCCTTTGACTGGCTGCAACACATTCGGTAAATAATTCTGGGGTCATGCGTTCATCTGCTTCTAAAATATAGACCCATTTATGTTTAGTTGGGATGTTTTTTAACATCCAAGTCCGTTGTTTTCCGTGACTTTCAAATTCGTGTTGAACAACTTTTACGGGGTAACGAGACGCTATTTCGATGGTGCGATCGCTACTGTAGGAGTCCACTACAATTACGTCGTCGGATAAGTGAAGTACCGACTCAATACATTCGGCAATATCGACTTGTTCGTTATATGTGAGAATATAGACGGAGATCATTAATCTTTAATACTATTGTAAGTTTACGGTCAAAATTTAAAGCAATTTGTTCTATCAGTTAAGTTTATCAAGGGAATTTAAGTTTGTCTTTCATGTTTCCTAATTTGTAACATTCTCTTCGCAATCGCTATAAAATAAATCTTAATATACAGTACCAGGAGGTTTTTGTGGCACTATACGCGGACTTACATCGTCATCTGGGGGGATCAGTGGTTCCTCGAATTCTCTGGCGATATTTCAAGCGTCATAACCCGGATATGGCGCAACGGTTCCCTGAATATCCTACATTTGAGGAGTTTTATACTCGCGAACGGAACACCCTGGACGAATATTTAGAACTCCATACGCTAGTCGAAAGTGTACAAACGGAACAAACCCTTCCTTATTTTATTTATCGTTTAATTCGTGGGGCTTATATTTTTGAGAATTTGGCTTATTTAGAGTTACGTTACACTCCTTATCTTCGGACTCCAGAACATCTTAATCAGTCTCAAAGAATTGAGGCTATGACTAACATTGTAGAGATAGTTGGTCAAGCGAGTCAAGTCAAAGAATATCCCATTATTATTAGTCAAATTCTCTGTATGCACTCCCGTTTACCCTATGAGGTAAATAAAGCCATTGTTGATTTAGCTGCACAAAGGCGAGACTATGTATGTGCGATTGATGTGGCGGGTGGCGATTCTCATTATAGGGAACGACTAGGTGAGTTTGTTGATCTGTATAAATACGCTCGATCTTTGGGGTTAAAAACCACTGGTCATGTTTACGAAACCCCTGACGGTTGTTATCCTGAATTATTACCCTATTTAATGAGAATTGGTCATGGTATCCAAATTCCTTTAAAATATCCTGAATTATTACCCGAATTAGCTCAAGCTAATCAATGTTTAGAGGTTTGTCCAACCACTTATTTAAAAACAGGAACATTAGAGAATTTGTATGAGTTAAAAATTGTTTTTGATCGCTGTTTTGAAGCAGGGGTTGATATTGCGATTTGTACGGATAATGCAGGACTTCATAATGTTCGTTTACCGTTTGAATTTGAAAATCTTTTGACTCAAGATGTGATTGATTTTCATCAGTTACAAGCTTGTCAAGATGCAGCGTTTCGTCATGCGTTTGCTTGGCCTTATAAAGAACCGCCAGCTTCTTTGTTAATTGGTTTACTAGAAGATAATTCTTCGGAAGAAGAACAAGAATTATTATCGGTGTAGTTCCTTCTGTAGAGATGTTTTATTAAACGTCTCTACACATCTATGAAATCCTTGGATGTTTGGGTTACTCAAACCCAGAAAAAAATGTTCATAATTTAATTACTAGGTTCGACTACAAGGGATAACTGAAAAAGGGTTTGAGGGTTTGTACTCAAACTTTAAATACCAAGTTGAAATTTAAAACAGCTTAGTATATCTTTAGTTAGATTGCTATAATATGGACATTTATACTCTAAATAGTTTTGAACAATGAATAATTTCCTGCATAAAGTCAATGGTAAGTTAAACTATGAAATCCGAAAATTAAAAATAGTTTGGATGTACCTAAAAAATTCTCTATCACCCCATTCTACATACGCTCAGCTTCAAGAAGATGTCGTTGTCGAGCTTATTGTTGGGAATGTTCGCAAATTTATTGATATCGGAGCTTATGATGGAATTAGAAGTTCTAATACTTTTTTGTTCGCTCTTAAAGGAGCAAGCGGAATTTGTTTTGAACCCTGTTATTCAAATTTCTCACAACTGAAACAGCTTTATTTATTAAATCGAAAAGTTAAATGTATTCCTGAAGGAATTTCTGATCGCGAGCAAACGTTAACTTTAAAAAGTTTTGGTCCTTTTTCCTCTATTGAGGAAACCAAAAATATTGAACATCGAGAAATAATCAAAACAAAACATAAAGTAGATTTATCAAAAGCTTCTCAAGAAGAAATCTCAGTTCATTCTCTTGATTATTGGCTCAATCAATATCAAGATTTTTGGGAAATAGACTTAATGAGTATTGATGTTGAAGGCCATGAATTAGCGGTTCTAAAAGGAATTGATTTTTCTCGATTCAAGACTCAATGTTTTGTCATAGAAAATAATCAGAAACACCGAAATAAAATCAATAGTATTCTCCAAGAAGCTGGCTATAGTGCTGTGCTAAAAAATAGCATAAACACCTTTTGGATCAACAACGAGATTATTAATCAAGAAATTATTAATCAGATTATTATTACTTTTGAGGGATATACCAAAATATAAAAGTTTATGGGACAAAAAGAAAGCACCAAACAGTTGCTAGAAGTAACATTTCTAGCAACTGTTTGGTGCTATGGATTTAACTAAGCTACAATATAAGTAGTGCTTAAATTATCTAGTAAACCTTGAAAAGAATGAAATTCCCTTTACAGTTTATTTATGATTGGTATCGTAGCGCAATTCGTCATCCTCAGTATCGTTGGTGGGTTATTTTGGGGACGTTAGTTTATTTTATTAGTCCCTTAGATATTTCTCCTGATATCTTTCCCATTGCTGGACAAATGGATGATTTTGTGTTATTGACGCTACTGATAACTGAATTATTTCAGATGATAGTTGAAAGGGTTCAAAACCCTGATCAAGTGATTGTAGAAGATGCTCCAGAAGGTGAGACAATAGAAGTTAATGCGGTTTCTGTAGATGACACTTCAAATTAGAATAAATCAATAACAATCATGAGTGATTCTGGGACAATTTTATTAGTGGATGATGAACCGAGTGTTAGAGAATCGGTACAAGCTTATTTAGAATATAGTGGCGATTTAACGGTTAAAGTTGCTAGTAATGCAGCAGATGCTTGGAAAATATTAGAACAATCAATTCCTGATGTCATTATTTCTGATATTATGATGCCAGAAATAGACGGTTATCAGTTCTTAGAAAATTTACGAAATGACTCTCGTTTTGAGGGTATTCCTGTGATTTTTTTAACCGCTAGGGGAATGACTTCTGATCGGATTAAAGGGTATAATTCTGGTTGTGATGCTTATTTACCTAAACCGTTTGATCCTGAAGAATTAGAAGCAATTGTTAAGAATTTATTAGAACGTCGAAAAGTTAATGAAAAAGCCTCTACCGATTCAGCAAAATTAGAAGAAATAGCCCAAGAAATTCGAGAACTAAAACAACAATTAGGACAACAACAAAACACTTTAACGACGACACCGCCACCGATGAAAATTGACTTAACTCCAAGAGAACAGAGTGTTTTAGACTTAGTGGCAGAGGGCTTAATGAATAAAGAAATTGCGGGTAGGTTAGAGACAAGTGTGAGAAATGTAGAAAAATATGTCAGTCGTTTGTTTAGTAAAACAGGAACTAATAGTCGGACAGAGTTAGTTCGTTTTGCCCTAAAACATGGGTTAACGGAGTGATTTTATGAGTAAATTAGGATTGATATTTTATTGATAAAAAATGATTCTTGCAATTATTCTTTTTACTATCAGCTTAGATAAGAACAAAAATACTAAATAATTATAAGCAAGAGTCAAAAGGCAAAAAAAGACAAGAAAACTAAAATATGGTTATTTTTAAGTTTTAGATAGAAAGCCTTTAGATAATAAGGTTGGAGGCAAAAAAATGAACAATAAGGAATCTGAAGAAAGCTCATTGTCCAAATTGCAATTTTCGCCAACTACAATTTATAATTTTATTTTTGCTGCTTATAATTCTATACTTTTGGTTATAGTCTTACATCAATTTAAAGAAGATATTAATAATGTTCTGGAATTTGTCTTAATTCGGTTCACCATTTCTTTTACAATAATTTTCGTTTTATTGTTATTGTATGAAGTTGGGTTAGAAAAATGTAATCAAGATAATTAAAATCTGATATTAGTTTTTCTTAAGTACAAAGAAAGATTAGGACATTACTGTAAGGTGGGGAGTGCATCGCCCTACGAGGTTTTGCAATTTTATAAATGTTCTAACCATAATGCGTAATGCGATACTTTTTCCCATTAATGAGCAACCGGACAACCAGAGGTCAACTTTTTGAGGAAGGTACTATTATCAAAATAATGTTCAACAGATATAATCTTGAGATCATCGGTGAGTTTAGCCACACTCATCCCTCTAATTTCAATGGTTTCTCCTGTGGGTTGATGGTCTTTATAGGGACCGCTAAAGGTTCCCCAGTGTCGCCATTTAAAGGTAACATTAGGAGGCCCAGATAAGACTTCAATGAGTTCCCATAAAAAACCATTGGGAAAGGCTTTATGAAACAGTTCAAAGGAGGATTCAAAGTCTTCTGAGGTTGGATCGTAACCTGGGGTTTTGTCAATAAAAAGGTTATAGGTTCCTTGATCACTCACATCCTGTGCGCTGTAAATAGGTCCACCGTTGCTACTCATTTGGAATTTATCGACGACGATGGATAACCATTGTTGGGGATCAGCCTTATGGGAAGCTTCCATTTCAAAGGTTCTCACTAAATTTTGAGCGATCGCCTCTAGAGATCCAGGTGCATGATTATATTTGCTTTCTTGGTGTAAATATTGATCCGTGTGGGAGTAGTCTGGCTTTTCTCCGTTGCGCCATTTCACCCCTTCATCATGATTTAAGACGGTATTACGATCTTGTACCCAGAGGGGTAATTCTGTATGCTGATCACTACTCATTAGATAAGTTCCTGTGGCGAGGCTAGGTTATTCATCATATTCATTATAAAAAATAACAACACCCATTTGAGACGATAAACCTAAAATTTTTCTTTATTTTCTGATAATTATCTCTAACCTTTTAGGAGGGTTTCAACTCATTTTTACCTCCTTAAAAGTTCCTAAATTTTAGGGGAGAAATTCCCTTCTCCCCTTCGTTTAAAAATTATCTTTCTTCGATGGGACACCATGATTGTTCACCAGGGCCAGTATAAACAGAACTAGGACGAATAATGCGATCGAGTTCTAACTGTTCTAAACAATGAGCTAACCATCCTACCACCCGACTGACGGTAAAGGTTGAGGTAAACAAAGCAGACGGTAGTCCTAATCCATGCAATACTAAGGCTGTGTAATATTCTACATTGGTTTCTATGCTACGATTGGGTTTATATTCTTTGAGTAATCGCAGGGCGGTGGTTTCTACGTCAACGGCTAAACCCCAAAATTCCTTGTCTTCTCTGCGTTTCCAGAGATCGGCGGACACTTTTGAGAGTAAAATAGCTCGAGGATCCTTAACCCGATACACCCGATGACCAAATCCCATCAACCGTTCTCGGTTTTCAAACTTATGGCGTAAATAGCCTTCGATATCTCCAGATTTCTGCATCTCTAACAACATCTCTAGTACCGGCCCTGGCGCACCTCCGTGGAGGACTCCTTTCATGGCACCAATGGCTGCTGTTACCGCAGAAACAAAATCGGAGCGAGTAGACATCACAACCCGTGCAGCAAAGGTAGAGGCATTCATCCCATGTTCGATGACGGTATTCAGATAAATCTCTAGGGTTTTGACATCTTCGGGACTCGGTTTTTCTCCCGTCAACATATAGAGATAGTTAGCTGCATGACCTAAGTCGAGGTGGGGTTTTACTATGGGTTGATGATTGAGCAACCGCCAATAGGAAGCTGTAATAATGGGAACTGAAGCAATAATTTTCAACGCTCCATTAATTCCTTCTCTGTCAATACGATGGGATTGCATATCCATCGTTAGACAGCTAACCCCTATTCTTACCCCTTCGATAAGTTCAATATCATTAGCTGCTGCGTTTTTAAGAACATCTAATATTTTTTCGTCAAGATACCGATGGGATAAGAGTTTTTTGGTGACGTTATCTAGTTCGTTTTTATTAGGAAGATGATTGTGTAAAAATAAGAAAACCATCTCTTCAAAAGAGGCATTAACAGCAAGCTCTTCAAAGGGAAATCCTAATATGATTAACTTTCCTAACTGCCCATCAATTTTACTGAGGTGATTGGGTATATTTTCCATATATTTCAAATTACCTAAATCGTTGAGGCTAATACCAGCTTATGCACTCTGCTTAATTATAGCATAGTGCTTTGGTTGCATAATGTTTGTCATCAAGGGATTAAACTTAAACTTTTATCCCTCAAAGAGTCCCTTTTTTGATACACAAATTCAAGTTAATAACCTCGCCAAACACCTATTAAGATTCCTTGAACTTCTATTTGATTAGCTTTGACTTCTATGGGTTGATAGTTAAGATTTGAAGGCTTTAACATGACTATTTCTCCTTCTTGATAAAATCGTTTTAGGGTGGTGCCGACTCCGTCTACTCTGGCTGCAACAATTTCACCATTTTTTAAGGTTTCATTGGGATCCAGCGATCGCATAATGGCTAAATCTCCCTCGGTGATTAAATCTTCAATCATGCTGTCTCCTGTCACCCTTAAGCCCCAATAATTGCTACCCTGGAGAAGATGGGACAGATCTAAGCGTTCCTGTTCATCGGTGAAGGGTTCGACTAATCCCCCGGCTGCGATCGCTCCTAAAATGGGGATTCCTTTAGGTTGATGGTGTAAAATCCTTAGGGTACGCGCTTTCCCTTCGATCCAGTCAATATAACCTTTGTTTCTTAGCCTTTCTAAGCGACTTTGCACCGGTGCTGGCGATCGCAGATTCATGGCTTTCATCATCTGACGAATGGAAGGAGCGTGTTGATTTTCGTGAATATACTTAATTAACCAGTCGTATAATTCTTTTTGAGCGGGGGTTAAAGGTTCCATAGGTTTTCCCTAATTTCCAGAACATAGGTACTATCATAAACCTTTTTCGGCCCTTTGAATCAACAATTTAGCATTCGTTATAATTCTAGAACAGTTTGGAGCCTTTGGCGATCTTCTGGTTTAGCACAAAAACGACCATTTTCGAGATCTCGAATCCAACTTTGACTTTTTCCGATTTGTTTGGCTAAGGCTCGTTGACTTAATCCTTTGCGTTTTCTTGCGTCTAAGATTTGCTGAGCAGATAACTCAGGGGTTGTTTTTGTACGAGTTTTGCGATGATTTTTCCGTTGTTTTTTTTGCTCAAATTTAATTAATTGTTCTTCCCATTCTAGAGGAAGTTCAAAGTTAAGAATTCTTGCTTTCATTAACCAATTCCATTTTCCCCTAGGACTTGAGTCGGTTAAACGATGTTCTTGAGAACCATCATTAATCCAAAAGTCTAATGCTTCTTCTGCATCATCGGGGAGTTGATCTAATTTTACCCATAGGGGTTGTATGGTTTCTGGGTAGGAAACGGGGTCAAATACGGGTTTTAATCCATAATGATTTAAAACCTCTAAATCACTTTCAAAGGTGCGTAGGAGCCGTTTTCGTTGCTCTCGTTGAATATCTGCTTGGGCAATCCGTCCTTGACCATAAGCGACTCGCATTAAGGTGGGAACGGTAATACATTGTTTCCGTCCCATTTTACTTTTAAATAGTAACCAGATCATGATTCTAACTGCCCCAGGATGCTGTTGCCAAATACTCATGACACTACTCAAAATAAATTGGGGTAAGGAACCATATTGATAAAAGGCAACTCTTTGACTATAGCCTTGCTTATTTAAGAAGTATTTTGCCCATATTCCTGGTTGTAAGGTAAAGGTTAACCCAATTAAATGTTGACACCCTAAATCATCTTCTTGGAAGTGATGTTGGATGTCTAATAAGTTCCAAATAGGACTTTCTGGGACAGTAAATCCTTTAACTTTCCCTTGTTGGGGCCAGTCAATGGTTGCTAATAATTGACAGGTTTGTTGAATTAGTAGTTTAATCAGGCTCAACTTTGAAGCTTTACTGATATCTTTGCGTTTATCTAATCCTAAATATTGTTCGATTTGTTGATCGCTAATAATGAATTTTTCTTGCCAAGGTTTCTCTAGTATTGTTGCATATCCAGCAAATAAAAGATGTAAGCATACTGCTCGAATATCAATATTTTCTAGTTTAGTTGTATCTGATAAATAAGTAACTGGTTCCGATAGTTGTGCGTCTAAAGTATCATGTAATCGAAAGATAATTGTTCCTCTTCCTTGTTTAACTGACCGTTCATAATAAAGGTTCCCTTCTCTATCTTTTTCCCAAGAAAGCACTGAGGCGCGAGTTAGCACTGTGCAAGCTTCCCAAATAATCATGGATGAAGCAAATGGAGTATTTTTTCCATTGATAAATAGTTCGGGAGATGTGGGTATTCTTGTGACATTTTTGTAGCGTCCTTTTTTAGCTTGAGTCGGAGTTGGACTACTAATAGGACATTGCACAATGCACTGAGGTTCTTGATAATAACCCTCGCAATTATTACATTTTTTTTGATCAATCCAATATTCACCATTTTCTGTTTTAATGGCATCCGTTGGACAGTCAATTCGACAATTATTACAACTTGGACAACTCTCAGAAATTATATAAGACATAGTGGTTTATGAAGAGTGACAAATGAAGCAAAATATGATCCTATCGTTCAATTACTAGATCAATAATTAATCTAATAAATGTTCCATAATACAGTATTTTTAGCACAATATCTGATGGCTTTATCTCTCACACAAGGAAGATGCTATCCTGATATTATCTATCAATGTTTTGGATAGTAAAAATTCTATACAGTTACTATAATTTCACTGTTATTGTGCCAGTCTCTGATGTAACACTTCTCACTATTGTCATGGTATTTAATAACTGTTTTAGCTTATGTTTATTATGAACATTCTACTATAGTTGTGTCTTTCCTTTCCTGTTTCTGTTATGGAGTTGTTGAGAGAGTTTATCCTAATAATGCAACCATTAATGATTTTTCTGAATAATAATTAAGACAATCATCTGTGTCATATTTATTTATTAAAAAAATTGTAAAGCATCATACAGACAAAATGGAATTCTATCAGAATGAATCGTTATTCTATTGACTTTTATTTACTTTTGTAATTCTCTTTATAGTTTTATAACAAATTTATAAATATTTTATAAATTACTGATCAGTCACTAGGTTATGATTAAGAACAGAAAATATCTTGAAAAAATACAACGATTGTGATACCTTCTTTATTAATTATAGATCCATTATTAACTGCTTGGTTGCAAGAAGATATAGGACGAGGCGATCGCACAACGGATGGCTTAAGACTGGGGAAAATGGGTTCAGGCCAGTGGGTTGCTAAAGCTGAAGGGGTAATAGCAGGTTTACCTATAGCGGGAAGGGTCTTTCAATTATTAAATACTCAAGTTGAATTTACGGCAATGGTAGCAGAGGGAGAAACGGTCAAAACGGGTCAAGTTTTGGCTACCCTAAACGGGCCTTTAAATGCTTTATTAACAGGGGAAAGAGTCGCTTTAAATTTAGCAATGCGGTTAAGTGGTATTGCTACTATGACTAGGCAGTATACAGAAAAAATAGCAGATTTATCTACCCACTTGGTAGATACTCGCAAAACGACTCCAGGATTAAGGATACTAGAAAAGTATGCCACTCAGGTAGGAGGAGCAAAAAATCATCGTATGGGCTTAGATGATGGAGTAATGATTAAGGACAATCATATCAAAGCTGCGGGCAATATTCAAGCAGCCATCGAGTCCATTCGTCACACTATTCCCTATCCCCTTACCATTGAAGTAGAAACAACGACGTTTGAAGAAGTAAAAGAAGCCTTAAAATATGGTGCAGATATTATTATGTTAGATAACATGAATATAGCGTTAATGAAAGAAGCTGTTACTTATATTCAGGGTAAAAATAAGCAGATAAAAATTGAAGCATCAGGGAATATCACCCTAGATAATATTCGAGAGGTTGCTTTAACAGGAGTTGATTATATTTCTAGTAGCGCGCCTATTACTCGTTCTAGTTGGTTAGATTTAAGTATGAGACTAAAATAATAATGACTTGTAAAAATTCTTGACTTAAAAATGTGGACACCTCTTCATGCTAGGGTACATCAAACCTTAAAAGATAGTTTGATTTTGCCTTACAAAAGTAAAATATTAATTGCAGTTTCTGGAGGACAAGATTCTGTTTGTCTGCTAAAGTTAATGATAGATTTACGATCAAAATGGGATTGGACAATGGCTATTGCTCACTGTGATCATGGTTGGGCTTCTGATGTAGGAATTGCTGATCATGTGAGAGAATTAGCTCATAATTGGAGTATTCCTCTTTATTTAAAAGTAGCTAAATCCATGAAAGAAACAGAAGCAGCAGCAAGAGAATGGAGATATAAAAGTTTGATTCACATAGCAGAAGAAAACCAGTTTACTGAAGTAGTAACTGGTCATACGTTAAGCGATCGCGCTGAAACATTATTATATAATTTAATTAGGGGAGCCGGTAGTGATGGACTGGGTGCATTAACTTGGAAACGTCCCCTCACTAATAAAATTAATTTACTGCGTCCTTTATTAAAGGTTTCTCGTGCTGAAACTTTGGAATTTTGTCAACAGTTTAATCTACCCATTTGGGAAGATGCAGTTAATGCTAATTTAGATTATGCTCGTAACCGTATTCGTCAGGAATTATTACCTTATTTAAAAGAAAAATTTAACCCAAATGTAGAAACCACTTTATCACAAACATCAGAAGTTTTAAAAGTGGAATCTGACTATTTAGAAGCAGAAGCAAACAAGATTTTAGAAGTAGCATTTAATAACAATAATTCTAAATTAAATAGAGATGTTTTAAAAAGTATACCTCTAGCTTTGCAAAGACGAGTCATCCGTCAGTTTTTACAAAAAATTATGATAACAAAACCTAATTTTGAGCAAATAGAAGCAGCGGTAAATTTAATCAATGCACCCAGGCGATCGCGGACTTCATCTTTTCCTGGGAAGATAATCTTAGAAGTGGAAGAAAATTATATAGTCAAAAAGCAATTAGTCATTTGAGATAACCTGAATGATCATAATAACAAAACGGCCTAAGTTCATTAAAAAGAACTCTATTTGAATTAAGTAAAGCTGCAAGAGTCCCTCAAAGAACTAAAGAGGAGAACAGAAAAGAATTGAACAAACAAAGAAAAAGGGGAAAAGGTTAAACATTTGTGGATTGCTAAGTAAGTAGGTATAATTAAACATAAAACATTTGTAGGGTGGGCAATGCCTAGAACCACCTGTA